>JACQXH010000060.1 GCA_016208845.1 Nitrospirota bacterium
TCTGGGATTATGCCGCTGATGGACACGTTGCGCCAATTTACGCAACAACCCGCTAATGGTGGTGGATTAAAGTTGAGAATTGCCACAACTTCGTACATGGGGGCTACAGATGTTAAGGCTATTGAGGAATTGCTAAAGCTGTCTAATACTGAAATTAGGATATCATACGACACTAAACGTACTCGTCTGCATGCTAAAGCATATCTCTTTCATCGTGCTACTGGATTTGGTTCTGCCTATATTGGTTCGGCTAATGTCTCAAAAGCTGCCTTAGATGAAGGGCTGGAATGGACAGCAAAGATAAGTCAGTATGAATCGGAACATCTTTGGCATCATGCTGTTGCGAGTTTTGAGACGCATTGGGAAGATAGCAATGAATTTACCCCATGTCGTACGACAGACGTACCAAAACTTCGGCAGGCGCTTGCAAAAGAACAAAGCAGTTTAACAACAGACGATAGTACAATTAATTTTTTTGACTTTCGCCCATATGGATATCAAAAAGCCATTCTTGAAGACATATCTGCGGAACGTGCATTTGGTAAACATAAGCACCTAGTAATTGCTGCAACAGGCACTGGCAAAACAATGATTGCAGCATTTGATTACAAAAACTACTCTATGCAAAAGCAAGGACTCCCTAAGTTGCTTTTTATTGCTCACCGCGAGGAAATTCTGAAGCAGGCTCGTGCTTCCTATCGTCAAGTATTGCGGGATGGCAGTTTTGGTGATATCGTGGTTGGTGGATCGATACTAAACCAAAAAGACCATCTATTTTGTACAGTTCAAAGTTGGAACAGTCGTAACTTTTCTAACTTACCACCAAACCATTTTGACTATATAGTACTTGATGAAGCGCATCATGCAACTGCTGATAGTTACCAGAATATGATTAAACATATAAATCCCAAGGTATTGCTTGGCCTTACCGCAACCCCAGAACGTACCGATGGTACTGATATTCGTAATGATTTCGGAGGGGCCTTTACACATGAAGTGCGTTTACCTGAAGCTATTGATCGAGCTCTACTTTGTCCTTTTCACTACTATGGTATTCCTGACTTGGATGGGTTAGATTTTTCTGCCCTTGCATGGCAACGCGACAGCTCGTGCAAGCTGGGTCATGAGCCAAGTATTACGCTATGTAGCAGATATTAAACAAGTGCGTGGGCTTGGCTTTTGCGTCAGTGTTCGACATGCTGAATTTATGGCTGATTACTGTACCCAAAACAAAGTTCCTGCGATTGCTTTAAGTGGAGATTCTCCTCGTGATCTGCGTCATAAGGCGCAAAGAGAGCTTGAACATCATAAGATACATTTTATTTTTACTGTTGACTTATATAACGAGGGAGTCGATATTCCAAGTGTGAATACTATTGTATTTCTTCGACCTACAGAGAGCGTAACCCTTTTTTTGCAGCAACTAGGTCGTGGTTTACGACTTCATGATGACAAATCACACCTAACAGTCTTGGATTTTATTGCGCCTCAACACCGCAATTTTAACTTTGCAAAACGTTTTCAATCTTTATCTAGTCGGCCTGAATTACGAGTGGACAAACAAATTGAGTCCGGTATGCCATTTGTACCTGCTGGATGCCTTGTGCATTTAGAACGACAGGCAAAAGAACATGTGCTAAATAATATTCGTTCTGCCACAGCTCGCCTTCGCGGAGAACACCTTATTAATGAATTAAGACAATTGCGTACAGCTGTGGCCGGCAACATTACACTACAACAAATCATCGACTATCTTCACCTTGAAACCCCTGACGAGATATATAAGCATGGCTTGCCACATGTTTTATTGGATCAAGCAGATGGCCAACAAACTGAAGATGATCTTGTTGAATTTGATAGCTATCTATCTAAAGGATTCCGTAGACTTGCCTTGATGGATGATACAAACCTACTGAAAGATGCTAAAAGTCTAATAGAATCTGGGGAGAACTGGAATACCCTTACGAGCGCATTGATTCATAGTGTTTTATGGGGTTCAAAAAAACCGGAAGATGGCAGTTTGCAAGAAGCGCAGCGGTTTGTTGCTTCAAAATCTGGCGTGCTACATGATTTGAAAGAGCTTCTTGACTGGTTATTGGAGCACCGTATTCCTTTGCCTGTTAAACGCTTTATTAATCAGTCAGGCCCACTTAATCTACATGCGTCATATACTCGAGAACAAGTCCTACTTGCACTTGGAGTTGGAACGTTTGAATCGCCTAGAAGTTCTCGTGAAGGATTACTGCATGTGCCATCTAAAAAATTAGATGTTTTTTTGCTGATATCAACAAGAGTGAAGCCGATTTTTCCCCAACAACTATGTATGATGACTACGCTATCACTGATAGGCTATTTCATTGGCAAAGCCAATCTGGTACGGGTGAGCATACTCCTACAGGGCAACGGTATATAAAACATAGTGAAAAAGGCTATACGCCAATGCTCTTCATTCGTGATAGAAAGAAACTATCAAATGGTCTAACTTCTCCATACTTATTTGCTGGTCCACTCACCTATCAACGACATGAAGGGTCAAGGCCGATGAGCATAATATGGAAAATGGAACATGCCTTGCCTGCAAAAGTACTTGCGTGGGCAAGGAGGGAGTAATTACGAGGACATGAGTGTCACGTTTTTCATTTTGGCGTATGCGAAGTAAGCCTACAGTTTTCAGGTTACTATATAAAATGTAGACTTGTCACTCACATAGTGCCCGTGTAGTTTTTTGGAAGATCATAGCAAGTGAAGTTATTGAGTCCGGAAGATCGGACGGTTGGCGGGGGAGTTTGGAAGAGCTTGCTCAAATTGAGAAAATCCTTTCCAGGTTCAACATCGTCTATGCAGATGATTTCTCAGGAACATGGGGGCGCAGGCAGTCAGCGATCCAATAGGAACTCATTATTTTCCCGCAAGCCGACGGCCAAGCCCTGATAGATATTTCATCTCACGGAAATACGCTTTTCCCCATGCATGATCAGGATCATTTTGGAAACAGGCCCCTTATCACTTCTGTTATACCTTGAAAATAGAATATAACGCTTTCAAATTTCATGGTATACTCAAAACAGCCTTTTCCCTGTCATTGATGCAGACTGATGTTCCCCGTAAAGAGGCAGAAGAGAACAGAAGCCCGTAGCGGATGGAAGGAATTTATGAAAGCAGAATATCAAGAGGTACTGCCCACAGGCGGTCGCCGAGTTTTACAGCCTCTCTTCCATTGTAAGCAAGAATTGCCGCAATACAGTCAGGCGTGGATGATAAAAATGCCCTGAGTCCGGCAAGGTCTCTCTCTTCCCACCTTGCGCCCGCCTTAGTTTCAACGGCAATGCATTTGTTCCCTGCCTCTAAAATAAAATCGACCTCATATCTGCCCTGAACGTTCCAGAAATAGAGCTTTGCCTCAGGCCAGCAGGCGTCAATTATTGCTGAAATATTTTGAGCAACATACGTTTCAAATAAAGCGCCTGTAAGATGCTCTCTTGCTGAATGCTCAAGACTCTCCACCCCGGCAAGGTAACATGCAAGGCCTGAATCGCTTATATAAAGCTTGGGTGATTTAATAAGCCTGCTCGCCTTGTTACGCAGATACGGCTCCAAACGACAGGTAATAAAAGAAGTCTCGAACAATGAAAGGAAGCGTGATGTTGTAACGGCATTTAATTTCGCGTCTCTTCCGATCTGGCTTGGGCTCAAAAGCTGGCCGGTCCTGAGCGCGGAGAGGTGAAGAAGGTTTTTGAATGATATAATGTTTTCGATCCGGCTCAACTGCCTTACATCCCTTTCAAGATAAGTCTGCTCAAAGCCTTTAAACCAGAAGAGGCGTTTTTTGACTTCCCCGAGACATACCGTCGGCATCCCGCCTTTCAATATATCATCGGATAATAGAGGATGTGATCCTTTGGCCCCGGTAATCCGCTGATCTTCAAAGAACTTTATCAGAAAAGGTTTCGAACCTGTCTTTTTATCTGTTTCTCGCCGGCTGAAGGGATGCATAACAAAATAGACGGCCCTTCCTGCAAGACTTTCCGAAAGACTTTTAAGCAGCGCAAAATTGGTTGAACCGGAAAGCAGGAATCTGCCCGGAGACCTTTTCCTGTCAACTGCTTTTTTAATGGCAGTGAATATCTCAGGACATTTCTGAGCCTCATCAATTGTCAGAGGCTCTTCAGTATCAATAAATCCGTCAGGGTCAAGCTTTGCAGCCTCGACCTGAGCGAAGTCGTCAAAAGAAATATACCGCCGTTGTTTCAGCTCCGGCTGCATCTGGAGAAAAGTGCTTTTGCCTGTCTGCCGCATTCCCGTAACCACTACCCCAGGCATATTTCTAAGTGCCTCAAGAACTATTTTTTTTTTTTTTTTTTTATAATATGATGTCATAATATAACAGTATATAGCGGCATTATGACATTGTCAAACAAAAATAAGGCTCATCGTGGAAGAGTGTGGGTAAAATTATTCTTAAACGGTATGATTATTAATCTCACCCTTTTTCAAAGGGGGAGACAGAAATCAACTCACACAAGTATGCGAAAACCCTTAACCAGAAAATGCAATTACATAGTCAGGCAGCAGTCAATTGCATTTTCCGGGTGTATGCACAGCATCATTCCCATGGTAAGCTCCGGCACACAGGCGGTCCCCAGGGCTCCGGCTGAATTGTGGTCTGCCTGCCTCCATTCCTCAAATACTTATCATATGGTAAAATACTTAAAAAGTTACGTATCGTTTAAAGGGTAAACTTGCCTGATGCGGTAACTCCCATTTTGAAGAACACAGGAGGCTGTAATATGAACATAAAAGTTGTTGTACATAATGCCGAGGAAGGCGGATTCTGGGCCGAGGTTCCTTCAATACCGGGGTGTCATACTCAGGGGGACACATGGGAAGAACTGCTGCAGAATATTTATGAAGCGATCGAGGCATGTTTGTCTGTTGATACGGAAAAGATTGTATTAAACCCTGAGGACAAGGTGCTCGAAATCGCTGTATGAGAAGCGTTTCAGGAAAAGATTTATGCAGGATCCTGGAGAAAAAGGCTGGATGTTAAAGAAGGTACACGGCAGCCATCATGTTTATATGAAAGCAGACAGAAAAGAACGTATAAGCGTGCCTGTGCACGGCAACCGGGATTTAAAAACAGGCATGTTGCGGGCCATCATGAAAATAGCAGAAATTGAAGAGCATGAATTATAAGCATTATTGGTCTCGCCAATATCGCCCTCAATAAAAAGAAATACCCCCGCGAACTTTCCAAAGACAATCTCTATCCGTAAGCCATTGCATTGTGGGGGGGAATAGGTGACTGAAAAGGCGGATAATATGCAAGCAATATGCTATAATTTTTTTATATACAATCTGATGTTTATGGAGGTAATAGATGCTATCGACAAAAAGAAAAACAGAGGTTATTTCCTTTCCCATCAGCGTTTTTGAAACTGCTGATACAAAGGAAGATCTTGAAGATTGGCTTCTATCTCAAAACCCTGAATTCCTGAAGAGGATGAGGAATGCCAAAAAAGATGATATTGTTTGCAAAGGTAAAGATTGGAAACTTCTTAAGAAAGAACTATGTATAAAGTAACCTTCCTGCCCGATGCTGAGGATTCATTCAAAAGACTTGATAAAGCTATACAGAAAAGAATCGCTGAAAAGATTGACTGGCTTGCAGAGAATGCTGATAAAGTAATTCATCATTTACTTAAGTCCATGCCTGATAACCTGAAAGGTCTATGCAGAATGAGGGTTGGTGATTATCGCATAATATATTGGGTTTACAACGAAGAAAAACACATAAAAATTTACGAAATTGAACATAGAAGCAAAGATTATCGCTCCATAAAAGGCAATTGACTAAATCCTCGCCAGGATTTCCCTCAATAAAAAGAAATACCCCCGCGAACTCTCCAGGAACAAAGCGGATATTATTTTCCCGCAAGCCCGGACTTCCGCGCCGCCTCGGCCACTGCATGGGCAACGGCTGAAACCACCTTCCTGTCAAACCCGCCGGGTATAATGTAGTCTTCATGCAGTTCATCATCTTTAAGGGTATGGGCAATGGCAGCAGCTGCGGCAAACTTCGAGCGGGAGGGCCTCCTCAGGTGAGATCTCAGGGTCCGGATTGGCAAGCGCGAACACGACCGGCGCTTTCGCCATCCTCCTGATATCATCAGGCGTTATTATATTGGGCGCGGAAAGGCCTATGAATACGTCTGCTCCCTGCATTGCATCTGAGATGCTTCCCCTCAACTTTAGCGGATTTGTTGCTTTTGCAAGCGCCCTTTTATGAGGGTCCATGTCCTGTCTCCTGCCATGATATACAGCTCCCTGCCTGTCGCAAACTACAATGTTCTGTATACCGTATGACAGGAGTATCCTTGCCGCGGCAGAGCCTGCCGCGCCTGCACCGGCTACGACCACTCTGAACTTTTTGATATTTTTTCTGAGTAACCTCGCGACATTTATGAGAGCAGCCAGCACAACTACGGCCGTGCCATGCTGGTCATCATGCATGACAGGTATGTCAAGTTCATCTCTCAGCCTCGTTTCTATATCAAAACACCGGGGAGCTGCTATGTCCTCGAGGTTTATAGCGCCAAAGCCGGGAGAGATATTTTTTACGGTACGGATGATCTCTTCTGTATCCCTGGTTCTCAGTGCGATAGGGAAGGCATCGATTCCGGCGAACTCTTTGAAGATCATGGCCTTGCCCTCCATGACAGGCATCGCTGCCTCGGGCCCCATGTCACCAAGGCCAAGCACTGCCGAGCCGTCTGTGACCACAGCGACCGCATTGCCCTTTATGGTATAGCGGTAGGCATGCTCTTTATGTTCATGGATGTCATTACAGATCCTTGCCACACCGGGTGTATACACCTTTGAAAGATCATCACTGTTTCTTACTGATACCTTGTTGTGTATCTCTATCTTGCCGCCCTCATGCACAAAAAAAGTCCTGTCCATTACCCTGAGGACCTTTACCCCGCCTATTCCTCTGATAGAACTTACTATCTCTTTTTCATGTTTATCGTCGCGTGCGTTGACCGTAATGTCCCTGACGATCTTCCCCTTTTCCACGCGGACGATATCGATTGCACCTATATCCCCGCCTGCAGTGCTTATGGCACTTGCGATCTGCGAAAACTTTCCGACACGATTTTCTATTTCTGCCCGTATCGTGATGCTGTAACTCGGACTCGGAACCCGTATCATTTATACCTTCTCCTTGCTTTTCAGTTAATCCGGAAAATGCATTTCAAGATACCACAGAGAACACATAGCACAAAAAACATTTAGCCACGGATCAACACAGATGAACACAGATCTGCCTATCGGCAGGTAAAAAACAGAGCATTTGAATTTCAAAATTACAATTTCCAATTTAAAATTAATTTTTTTAGCGTCCTCTGTGGATAATTGAATTGTATAGCCTTTACGTGCAGTTGTAAAGCAGAATGTGTCAGATATGGTAACCATTCAGTTACGGGGTTTTAATCCCCGTCCCGGTTAACGGTTTCAGGTGAGAACGCGGGCAGGCATACGGCAACATATTCCGCCCCCTCTGGTTCAGGGGTACTGTACTGCACCTATTCTCCGCTATGCACAATAACCGCCTGTCCTTCTTGGACATCGATAGAGCCGTCTTTTGTCTTGACCCTGAGCATGCCGCTCAACCCTTTCAGTTAAGCTCATTATGTCGTATAATTTTTATAAGGCAATAAAAATAATGACGATAATCGAATCAATAATTATCAATGCGCCCATGAAAAAAGTTTGGGATATATTTACAGACCTGACCTGCTGGAAGGACTGGAGCACCATAATCGAAGACGTATCATCAGTATCCGGCCGGCTTGCCGAGGGGAAGAGTTTTAAGTTCTGTATAAGGCCTTTTGATATACCGATATACCTGGAGCCGGTCGTTGAAGAGATCATTCCGGGGCAGAGCATTATATGGACAGGGAAAAAACATGGGATCACAGCGAGGCATGAATTTACATTTCAGGCAAAGGATGACAAGGTAATACTGACCAGCAGGGAGACCTTTACCGGCATACTGGCGCTGCGCTTAAGATTTTTTTTCCCAAAACAGAAGATACAGGAGCTGTCCGCGCTTATGCTCAAAGAGATAAAGCAGGCGGCTGAAGGCGGAACAATTATTCCGGATCAGCATACAGAAACAATATGACAGAGAAAATAAAAATAGGGATAAGCAGGTGCCTTCTTGGAGAAAATGTCAGGTATGACGGCGGGCATAAGCTCGACCACTATCTTGTATATACTCTCGGCAGATATGTTGAGTGGGTCCCGGTGTGCCCTGAGGTTGAATACGGACTGCCTGTGCCGAGAGAGGCCATGCATCTTACGGGTTCCGCTTATCCCGGCAGAAGATGACGGAAGGCGGCATGACCCTGCCATACGTGAGAACTTCCTTGAAAGGGTATTTGTGCTTAACCGCTGGAGGGAAATGAGCAGGAAGAATGTTTCACCCGGGCAAATTGTCTCATTCCACACGCGTCATAAGCTCTTACTCATGGCACACAGCCCGAAACACTATTCATCACTCGGGAAAATGATAGCCGGTACAGGCAGAAAACAGATGAAACAGCTGATGAACGATTACATATCCGGACTAATGCAGGGGCTCAGCCTGACCGCGACCGTTAAAAAGAACACAAACGTGATGATGCACGTAATGGGATATTTCAAAAAAGTCCTGAATGATGATGAAAAAAACGAGCTTTTAGAAATAATCGGAAGTTACCACCGGGGATTTATCCCTCAGATCGTGCCGATCACTCTTCTCAATCACTACGTAAGGAAATATGACCAGCCGTACCTCAAAGAGCAGTATTACATGATCCCTCATCCACATGAACTGATGCTCAGAAACCATGTTTGAATCAAATCAGATATCCGTTTCTCTCCAGTATCCTTCTCGCCCTGAGCGCGCTCTTTTCCTTGTCCTTTATTTCAAACATAATGTCGAAATCTTTTCCGGCGGTACCTGAAATGAACTTTTTAAACTTCCTGCCGTCCATTGAAAAGGCATGCGCCCCTTTCCGTTTTTCGCTGTCCTGACTGCTGTAATCAACGATCGGCAGGCCGTCGCAGTCTGACCACGTGGAACAAGCGTTCTGAAAAGCCTCCGTAAGGGATTCTCCGTTATTCAGACACTGGTAATGGAGCACGTCAAAAACCACGGGAATGCCGGTCGCCCTGTGTATACGCAGGCAGTCCTTCACGGGGGAAAGCCTATCGTCATTTTCAATGACAAGCCGCCTGAGGATTTTTTTTGGAAGCCTTTCGTACCTTTGAAGGAACCTCCTGATGCTCTTTTCCCTGTCTCCATACAGCCCGCCGACGTGTATCTGGATCTTCGCTGATCCAGCCAGCCCCAGCAGGTCAAGGACCTCGGCATGATACATGAGCTCTGAGACGCTGCGCCTGAATACACCAAGGTCTCGGGAATTGATAAGAGTGAACTGGTCAGGATGCATTGATATCCTCATCTCATGCTTTTTTATGAGATCGCCTATTGAGCGGAACTCGGTTCTGAAGATGCGCTGCCAGGGCAAAGCGCATACCTGATTAGAGGCAAACGGGATAAGGTCTGATGTTATGCGGAAATGAAGCAATCCCCTGTCCGCATTATAACGGAGTATCTGCATGAGACAGTCAAGGTTGCCCTTGACCGTGTTTCTGAACCTGTCATCAGAATAAGACGAAAGCCTGAATGTCCTTGAACTGCGGCATTCGATCGACAGATTAATGCACGGATACCCTACTTTCATAAGAGATCATACGGCAGGCCATTCGCTTACCGTCTGAAAATTTGCAACATGGATAACCCTTTCTATATCTACAACTATCAGAGAGGTAGAGGCAGAACCGATAAAACCCTTAAGCCGGGGATGCTTTCTGCTCAGGATCTCTGACATCACACCGTGCTCTCTGCCCTTTCTCAGCGGACGTGCCCTGCCTGTTATTGTGATCGCCTCTGTCCTCATATAGTCGCCGGCTGAATTCTTCCTGTTATCTATCATAAGGGCAACACGACCATTTTTACTGCTGTTCCTGAACTTTTGTGAGTTCCGCGGAGTGGCGAAAATGACCCCATCGCCGTCAGGAGTGATGCCAAACGCGATCAGGGAGACATAAGGCCCTTTTCCCGACTGGGTTGCAAGCACTGCATGCGGCTGTTTTTTGTCAAAAAGGGCAAGCCTGGACCGGACATCTGCTGATCCCTTTTTCACAGTGATTGGAATTATTTCACGGCCTCTTTTTATCGTTTTTGTTTCATATTGAATGCTTCACATGACCATGACGAGAGACCATACCAGTAAAAATACCTCGCTCCACCATCCTGCAAAAGAAACAACAAAGCTCACTGCGATCTTGATCTGAAGCGAATCAGGCAATAGCTCATGCGCCCTGCCTTCGCGCTCACGCTTCAGCATATAAGGGCTTACATAAAAAGAAAGGAACAAGCCATTCAGAACCAGCGCCCCGGCGATGACCCCCTGAAGCAATGGTATACCGGATAGGCCGCTGTCACGATAAGTTATCAGTGCCCCTGATATCGCCAGGAACAGGCCTATCCAGATCAACGGCTTTGTGACCTTATGCGTCCGTGTCGTAGCTTCTGTCCAGTATGAGGACTTCCTTCCCAGAAAACCATGAATATCAATGACCGTTACCGCGCCCAGGCCAACGATAAACCCTGTAATAAACAGAAAAATGCCGAGTATATCAAGCCAGGGGACCGGCTTCCCGCCTGTTTGCAATACTGATAAAAATAATATATCCATTAGATCAGCCCTTCCTTAAATCCTGTGAATACATAAATATTATCAGCTTTAAAATGTGATGTCTATTAATAAAAAATAACTCACAAACAGTTTTTATTTTTTATATTTATTCCCCATCCCGGATCGTGAATTATGTGATAAACTTTAGATCATGAGCGATCTATCCTTATCCTATAAAGACAGGGTGCTTGTGCTTGGCGCGACCGGCTGTATCGGCAGCAGGCTCATACAGGAGCTTGCGAAAAAGAACATTAAAATGCGCCTGCTTGTGCGCAGCACTTCAAAGGCGCTGGCACTTGTCCCGAAGAACGCCGATGCTGAGATAATCGAAGGGGACATTGTAAAGAACGA
>JACQXH010000258.1 GCA_016208845.1 Nitrospirota bacterium
GAAACCACAGAGCGCACAGAGATAAATTTATTTAATATTAATTTCTTTAATCCCCGAAGGGTTCTCTGTGTCCTCATAAGCTAAATCGCTTATGAAATAGAATTTTTATTTAGCATAAAAGAGTGCACAGAGAAAAGCAGAAAAATGAGTCTTTTTTCTTTTATTATTAATATTTTTCTCTGCGTCCTCTGTGGTTAATTGCACTATTTGGGTTAATTCTTCATTGTCATTTCATTCTTACCGCAATGTTTCTCCGCTATTGTGCAGTTTTCACTGCCTGTTACAAATTATCTCCCCCTTAATTTTTGACAAACAGCCGATTTTCTGATAATTGTTTAATTATTAATATGCAATAGCAATACTTGTCCGCTCCTAAAGTGATCGGGAAAAAATGATAAATCAGGTGCTTCATGAGCATTAAGCGAATTTCCTTTATTGAGGCCGGCGCGCCGGGATTACATGTTTTCAGCAAATACCCTGTAGCGCGGGTCGGCACAGTATTGCTCTCTACCATACTGAAAGAAAAGGGCTACGAGGCAAAGGCATTCATTGAGGATGTTTCCACTCCCGAATGGGAATTTATTGAAAGTTCTGATCTAGTATGTATCTCCACGCTGACATCCACGACGATCAGGGCTTATTCGATAGGTCAAAGGTATAAGGCCAAAGGGATACCGGTTATCATGGGCGGGGCCCACCCGACATTTATGCCCGAAGAAGCGCTGCAATATTCTGATTTTGTGGTAAGGGGCGAAGGTGAATTAACTCTGCCCGAACTTATGAGTTATATTGATTGCGGCGCTCCTGCAATCGAAAAGATACAAGGATTATCTTACAGGGACAAGACCGGTAAATTTTTCCATAATCCGGACAGGCAGCTACTTAAAGAGGAGGAACTCGACTCCCTTCCCGTGCCTGATTTCTCGCTGGTCCATAACTGGAAGCCTTCGCTTCTCTATTCCGTATCCACATCGAGAGGCTGTCCCTTTGCATGCAAGTTCTGTTCAGTGATCCATATATTTGGAAGAAATTACAGATTCAAATCAGCCGGGTCAGTCCTGAAAGAATTGAAACATATAAGTTCTGTTTCAAAGGGCACCAGGTTTTTTGTTGATGATAACTTCACGGCGAACAAACAGCGGACAAAGGAGCTGTTGCGGGCAATGATCTCTGAAAAACTGACCTCGGACTGGACAGCCCAGGTGAGAACTGACGTGGCAGCCGACCCGGAACTCCTCCGCCTCCTGGCTGATGCGGGCTGTCATACGGTTCATATAGGGTTTGAATCAATTAATCCCCGTACGCTTGAGCAATATAATAAAAAACAGACCCTGGGAGATATCGTCAGATCCATCAGATTGGTCAGGGATCACGGTATTCACATACATGGCATGTTTGTGGTCGGCGCTGACACTGATGATGTTGACGTGATAAACAGGACAGTCGATTTTGCCATGCAAAACGGCATCGACACCATTCAGCTCATGGTGCTTACACCACTTCCAGGGACCCCGGTTTTTAAAGAGATGCAGGAAAGCGGAAGATTACTCCATAAAGACTGGAGCAAATACGATGCACATCATGCCGTGTTCAGGCCCTCTCTTATGAGCGCACAGACGCTTCAGACTGAAACTCTGGAGGGGATGGGGCGTTTTTATTCATGGAAGTATATTTTGAAGCATCTGTCAAGGCTTGACCTGCACCTTGCTGGCATTGGAATTTTCGGGAAAACAACTGCCAATAAAATGCTCGGTCAAATTACCGCATACCGTGATAAAGTGTTTTCTTATAAGCCTGATAATACAGAAATTCACGTTTAGTGAAGTATTTCCTGTGGTATAAGTTCCATCCGTTCAACCTGCGTCATTAAAATCTTGACCACTTGAAAAGTTGCGGGCAGAGGAAAAACGCGATATATTCTCATTAAGGAGGAAAGCATGGAAGATATTAAACGTATTCTCGTCGTAAGCAGGTCGACGAAAGATTGCCGTATGGCCGTCCATTATGGTGTCTCACTGTCTGAGAAGTATGGGGCCGAGCTTTATGTCATACATGTAATTCATGACCCTTTAATTTTTGGCGGATGGAACCTTCCGATCCCGTCGCTTGAGGAAGAATACAGGATAATGCTGAAAGAGGCAAAAGAAGAACTTGATGCGATCATAAAAAAAGAAAAGAACAAAGGAATGGCAGTAAAGGAACTGCTTAAGGAAGGAAGGCCCGCAGAGGTAGTCCTTAGTGCTGTCAAGGAGGAGAATATTGATCTTGTTATCATGCTGGCCCATGAAGAGGGGCGGCTGGAACACTTTCTTTTCGGCCGCAGCAATGAAGAGATCATAAGGGCCATGCCGTGCTCAATACTTTTGGTGAAAAAAGAACCAGGGGCTGATACAAGCTGGTGGCTTACTCGCAGGGAAGTTCAATCTTAGTCCGGATTATTCACTTCGATTAATTCATGGAGATGGATAGACAAAATATTTGGATATTAGGCCGGCTCACAAGTTTCCTACTGAGGGTATTGCGCGATTTTAAACGCAATCAGGGCCTGCTGTTATCAGGAGCTGTTGCCTATTATACCCTGTTGTCAATCGTTCCCATGTCCATCCTCGCCCTGATCATTCTGCCGCATTTTATAGGAGAGGAACGTTTGTTTCACACCTTATCAACGTATCTGGAAATGATTATACCCGGTTATGCAGCGACTTTGACTGAACAGGTGCGGGTATTTCTTGAGCACCGCAAGGTAGTCGGTATTGTTGGATTCCTGATCATGCTGTTTTTCAGCTCCATAGCCTTCAGGGTGCTTGGAAATGCCATGTCAGTGATCTTTTTTCATCGTGTAAGGATTCAACGCCGGCACTTTCTCATTTCCGCTATTATTCCCTATGTGTATATCTTTTTAATGGGTCTGGGAATATTGCTGGTATCGTTCATTGCGGGAGCAATAGAGACACTGGAAAAAAGGCAATTGATAGTTTTCGGATGGAATATGAGCCTTGAAGGCACTTCTGTAGTTGTGCTGTATATATTTGGGATAATCGGCGAGGTGCTTATGCTCACTTCCATATATCTGGTCATGCCTGTGGTGCGTGTTACGTTTCGTCACGCATTGATCGGAGGGATAACTGCAACAATTTTATGGGAGATCACCCGCCGAGTGCTGGTCTGGTATTATTCGGTACTGTCTATGGTAAATTTGATCTATGGTTCCTTTGCCACGGCAGTGGTAGCCCTTCTCAGTATAGAGGCTGTGGCATTGATACTTTTGTTAGGCGCTCAGGTTATTGCAGAGCTCGAGCGCAAGACCGACGAATTGACTGAGGAAAAACTATCAGGTTTTGAGACGTGATGCCAATTTGAAATCGTTTCAGGGCTGCTGCACAGCTCCGTTATAAAAGACCTCGCACTTGCCGCCTTGAATAAAACGTTTCGCCTTCCGGAAAAGATTGAAGATCGGTTCGGCAAGGGACCCGACTGCGCTCACCGCGCCGACCTGGGGACTGCCGAACGAACCTCTGATGCCTTGTTTGAATTTTGCGCATCCCTTGTCATCAAGAAGCGCCACTGTTACATCATCATATTGTTCACTGACAAAATCGAGCCTGCCTTTAAGGGCCACCCGGTTATGTTGCGTTGCAAAGGCGCAGTCCGTGGCTTCTGCCACACCGTCCTTGATCTTCCAGTGGGAGATGAACTGAGTGATGGCGCCCTGCCCCCCGCGCATCTGGTTGTAAACGTCCCCATAACGGTACCCCTTGAGCGCAACTGTACTGAGAGGGCCGGCAATGAAGAAAGCTCCGACGTCGACAAGGTTGAACTTCTGACTGGTTTCATACGATGAGAGTACCTTGTCGAGGTCCATCGTATAAATAACAAGATTGTCACCCCGGAGAGAAAAAGTACCGTCCATGCCGCTCATCAGATCGCGGCCTCCTTTTTCTTTCACAGTCAGGGATGCGTAAAGATCACCCTTCCCGCTGATAAACTTTTTTGAGCCGAAGGACTCCCCAAGTTTTTCAAAGTCCAGCTTCAATACCTTCAAATTGATTTTATACACAGCGTCGGCTTTCGATTTGTCTGCCGCGGCATCTCCTTCACCCTTTGAGCCGAAGATATCCATAGTGAGGGACGTGAAGTTGAATACTCCCGTTTCCGCTTTTACAGGACTCTTGATGTTGTTGATCCTGAGGTCTCTTTTCCGCACCTCACTGCAGTCGAAACTTCCTGTGAACGAAGCGGTCTTTAATATGTCTCCTGCTGTCGAGAGGTCCCTGATCGCCAGATTGAAATCCTTAAACTCCGTCTTCTCCCCCGTCTTTCTGTCAAGATAGACAAGTACCCCTTTGTACAGCTTGAGCTCATTTAAACTGAAGGCTGCTCCGGCCCCTCCCTCAGTCGGTTTCTTTTCAGTTCTTTCAAAATTATATTTCCCATCGGTGTCTTTCACAATTGTGACGGCAGGCTTGACAAGCTCGCAACTGGTAACTTTGAGTTGCTTTTTAAGCAGGGGCATCAACTCCACTCCTAGCTTTAGGTTTTCGAGAGAAATGATTTCACCTCTCTTGCTGGTGACGTCGATGTCCTTAGCCGATATTCCGAAGGGGAGGAAAGAGAGCCCCATCTCCCCATTTATCCTGACATCCAGACCAGTTGCCCCGGAGGCAGCGGCCTCGATGCGGGGCTTATAGGAATTTATGTTGAACATGAGGGCGAAAATGACTACTGCAAGGATAAGAGCCGCCGCACTGCCGCCAAGGATAAAAAGGACTTTTTTCTTCTTCGCATTCATGAGTGCAGATTACTCATCGCACAAAGGGGCGTGAAATCTTTAACCATAATGAAGTCTTAATTGTTCATTTATGGTTTTCTATTCGGCCTCCTGTTTAAATATTATCCTATTTTTTTTGAAAATCAACCCCGTGTATAGGTCTCACAGGTTTTTTCGTATCTTTCCCTTTAATGAAATATGTTTCTGTTGACAGAGCGCCCCATAGGTGATATATCTATTTCATAGATATGGAATCAACAATAACAAACAATTACTTCTGGCCCTTCTTTCATTTCTTGGGCAAAAAGACAATTAACGTCATTAACAGTCTTGGCGCCA
>JACQXH010000259.1 GCA_016208845.1 Nitrospirota bacterium
GACCAGACCTTGCCATCCACCAGAACTGTGCTATCAAACTTAACCGCTTTCAGGAATACGCGGACATCTCCCTTAAGTCCAATATCTTCGACCCTTATCGGAAGCCTGAACTCTTTTTCTATTCCGGATTCTGGTATGCTGGAGACTATAAGCTGCATCATAAAAAATCCAAATACTAAAGCTGACTCCCGAACGGAATGCGAAGATTACAGCCGGCTGCCCTAGATACAAATTAATGAATTATAAGGATTATGCGCTGTTTTTGTCAATGAAACGGCGCAGAGGCTTTATCTCCATGCTTATATCAACAGCCATTGCGGAGTGAGTGAGCGCCCCGACAGAAATCAGGTCCACGCCTGTTCCCGCAATCGCTCTTATATTCTGGAGATTTATTCCGCCTGAGGCTTCAATATGAGTTCTGAGATTTTTACTGCGTATTATTGCGACAGCTTTTTTCATATCCTGCAAAGTCATATTGTCCAGCATTATGATGTCAGCTCCTGCTGAGAGGGCGCTTCTTACTTCCCTTATATTTCCTGTCTCCACTTCGACCTTTAACATGTGCGGCACATTTTCCCTGCATAATTTCACCGCTTTCTTTATGCCGTCTGCAGCTTCAACATGATTGTCTTTTATAAGCACTCCGTCAAAAAGCCCTGCCCTGTGGTTGTAGCCGCCGCCGGTCCTGACAGCATATTTTTCAAAAACCCGGAGACCTGCCGTTGTCTTTCTCGTATCAGTTATTTTTACTTTAAGCCCACGCGTACTATTTACAAACCTTCGTGTAAGGGTAGCTATACCTGAAAGCCTCTGGAGAAGGTTGAGCGCGGTCCTCTCTGCTGCAAGCAAGTCCCTCGTGCGACCGACAATCTTTGCTATTACATCTCCTTTGTTGATTTTATCGCCGTCTTTCTTATTGGCCTTGAATTTTAACGCCGGGTTTACTAACCTGAAGACCGCTTCTGCATAAGGAAGCCCTGCAAGAAGAAAGGCCTCTTTTGCGATCAGGACTGCCTGTGACCTGTGATCTTCAGGGATTATGGCAGATGTCGTTACATCGCCGCTTCCAATGTCTTCGCGAAGGGCATTCAGGAGGATACTGTCAGTCTGGTTATTGACGGCTGGCATCCGGGGTTTGGTTATTTCCTTCCGCAAAAAAGTTTTGCCATCCCTAATATCCCCCCAACTACAGCACCGAATGCAACTGCTGAACGAAGGTCAAGAAGCGTTGTAACCTTTCCTTCGACTTTATTTGCGATCATTATTAAAGATGTCGTGTCTTTTGATTTTATATCTTTAGAGACCATCACTCCCACAGCGCTTCTGTTGACCTCAATAGCGTTTTTCGAGATCGTTACAGGAGAAAAAGAAAAATTCATGACAGTGTCATCAGCCACGGACATGACGCTGACGCTCTGGTTCAGGCTGATATCTTTCCCGCGAATTATACAAGCGGCTCCCTGAGTGGAATCTATTCTCTCGCCATCGATCGTAAGGGCTCCATCCTGCTGGAGCTCTATATGACCTCCCTCTATAGCCCTTGCTGTGCTCTGTCTCACATTTATAAATTCACCCTCTACCATCTGGGCTTCGCCTTTTGTCAGCTCAACGGTTTTCCTGACCATTTTGATCCCCCCATTTTTTAATTTTTTCAATATTGCCTTGAAGCGCATGTATTTTATCGGCAAATTCCTGATATTTTGCCTTGTTCTCCTCTACGATCTCTCTTGGGGCCTTTTCCATGAATTCCCTGTTCCTGAGTTTCTTGTTTACGGCTGAAAGTGATTCCTCGAATTTAACAATTTCCCTGCTCAATCTCCTGATCTCCACCTCAACATCAAATAACCCTTTAAGGGGAACAAATATCTCCATAGCCTGCCTGACAGAAATGGCAGCATCCTCGGGGTTACCTATATCATATCCTATTTCTATGCTGTCCGCTTTCGCCAGCTTTGAAATATAAGAAATATTTTCCCTGAGAACAGCAGCAGTTTCTTCCTGTGCCTTTATTATTGCCCTGATTTCAAGAGAAGGCGGAAGATTGAGCTCTCCCCTGATATTCCTTATGCCTACTATTGCATCCATGACAAGTTCCATTTCCTTTTCCACGCTGTTGTCTCTTATGCCGTCGGTATCCGAAGGATATCTCCTGATACACAGACTGTCCGGCCTGTTCCTGACAGGCAGATTCTGCCACAATTCCTCAGTGACGAAAGGAATGAACGGATGGAGGAGCGCGAGGGATGTTTCAAATACATGTATGACCGTGCTCACAGCTGTTCTTCTTACATCATCATCGTCTCCGTAAAAAGCAGGTTTTATCATTTCAAGGTACCAGTCACAGAACTCATGCCAGGTGAACTGATACAGATCACTTGCAGCATCATTGAATCTGTACTCTTCAAGCGCCTTGTTTACCCCCGAGGCAACATTAGACAGCCTGCTCAATATCCATTTATCGGCAAGGCTCAGATTCCGCAGGTCTTCAACAGGCGTTATGACATCTCCCTCTCTCACATTCATCAATATGAACCTGGAGGCGTTCCATATCTTATTAATAAAATTCCTGTATCCGTCCACCCGGTTAATCGAGAATTTAATATCCCTTCCCTGGGCTGCAAATGCGGCGAGCGTGAATCTGAATGCGTCAGTGCCATATGTTTCTGTCATCTCCAGCGGATCTACCACATTGCCTTTTGATTTGCTCATCTTCTGGCCTTCTGCATCCCTTATAAGCGCATGTATATAGACATGCCTGAAAGGCTCTTCGCTTCGGAATTTCAGGCCCATCATTATCATCCTTGCAACCCAGAAAAAAAGTATATCAAAGCCTGTTATCAGAACACTTGTCGGGTAGAAAGTCCTCAGGTCGTCAGTATCATCAGGCCAGCCCAGAGTTGAAAAAGGCCAGAGCGCAGAGGAAAACCAGGTATCAAGAACATCTTCGTCCTGGATTAATGCAGAGGCCCCGGCTCCGCAATGCGGACATACATCAGGAGCATCAGGGGCTACGATTATCCCGTTTTGCGTTCTGCATGTCGCATTTTGCATTTCCCGGCAGTACCAGACAGGGATCCTGTGCCCCCACCATATCTGTCTTGAGATGCACCAGTCCTTGATGTTCTTCATCCAGTCAAAATAGCTGCTGTCCCATATCGGCGGAATTATCTTTATTCTGCCGTCATTGACCGCCTTGATAGCATCTTTCGCAAGAGGCCTGATCTTTACAAACCACTGTTTTGAGAGATAGGGTTCTATTATTGTCTTGCATCTGTAGCAATGACCTATTGAAAGAGTATGTTCTTTACGCTGGACGAGCAGCCCTGCTGACTCCAGGTCCCTGAGTACATTTTCCCTGCACTTAAATCTGTCCTGCCCCTCGTAAGGCCCTGCCTCTTTTGACATGGTGCCCTCGCCTGTCATTATCTTTACAAACGGCAGATCGTGCCTTCTTGCTATCTCAAAATCATTCGGGTCATGCGCCGGTGTGACCTTTACGGCGCCTGTGCCGAAAGAGGCGTCCACAAATTCATCAGATATCACAGGGATCTCCCTACCGAGTATAGGCAGTTTCAATATTTTTCCGACAATATTCTTATATCTCTCGTCATCAGGGTTAACCGCGACCGCAGTATCTCCAAGAAGTGTCTCAGGCCTCGTAGTGGCGACAACAACATGTCCGTTACCGTTAGCAAAACCATATCTGATGTAATAGAGCTTGCCCTTTTTTTCTTCATGCTCCACCTCAAGGTCAGACAGCGCAGTATGACATCGCGGACACCAGTTAATAATATAATCCCCTCTGTATATAAGGCCCTCATTATAAAGCCTTACAAATACTTCCTTGACCGCCCTTGATAAGCCTTCATCAAGCGTAAATCTCTCGCGGCTCCAGTCGCATGATGCACCCAGGCGTTTGAGCTGATGTATTATCCTGCCTCCGTACTGCTCTTTCCATTCCCAGACCTTTTTAACAAAGGCCTCCCTTCCAAGCGCATGCCTGCTGAGACCCTCTTTTTTCAGTTCTTTTTCGACTACATTCTGGGTCGCGATGCCTGCATGATCAGTGCCGGGAAGCCAGAGGGTGTTAAAACCTGACATCCTCTTCCATCTTGTCATTATGTCCTGAAGGGTTACATCAAGCGCATGGCCGATGTGGAGAGAACCGGTGACATTGGGAGGCGGAATAACTATGCAGTAGGAGGGTTTTCCGCTTTTGGGTTCAGCGCGGAAATAGTTTTTTTCAAGCCAGAAATTATACCACTTCTCTTCTATGTCTCTGGGATTATAAACCTTTTCGCTCATCGCCTTATATTATTAAAGAAGTCATAAAAAATAGCAATTGCCTGATATTTTTTGTATCATAGGCGGATAGTCTATTAGGTATTTAGTCTTTTAGCCAACTGACTACAGACTAATAATCTAAACAACCTATTACCTAACAGACTTCAGGCTAATAACCTAAATTACCTGTCATCTAACAGACTACAGACTGATAGACTAAACAACCTGAGTATTTACTATCACTTTATACTGTAAGCAGGCTCTTCTTCAATAAGTTTTCTATTTCTTTACTATCGAGAGGTTTTGAAAATAAAAATCCCTGCACATATTTGCACTTCATCTCGCTGAGCAGCCTGAGTTGTTCTTCATTCTCTACGCCCTCAGCTATTACTTCTATGCCAAGGTTATGCGCCAGTGTGATGATGGTCCTCACAATTTCGATATTCCCCTTGTCAACGACCATCATCCTTATGAAGGACCGGTCAATCTTCAATGCGTCTATCGGGAAATGGTGCAAATAGCTCAGCGAGGAGTATCCCGTTCCAAAATCATCGATCTGCAGCTTTACATCCATAGCCCTTAGCTGCGTCAAAAGCACCGCAGCAGATTCAGCGTTATCCATAAGCATACTCTCCGTGACTTCGAGGATCAGGTTATGGGCATCAAAGTCTGTTTCCTCCAGTGCCTTTTCAATTTCCATAAGAAGGTTGTTCCTGAAGTGAACCCCTGATATGTTGACGCTTACTGTCAGAGGAGGAACAGAATGATACTGCCTGTTCCACTGCTGTACCTGGCGGCAGGCCTCGTTCAAGACCCATCTGGTCATCGGGATGATCAGGCCTGTTTCTTCAGATAAACGTATAAACTCATTAGGCATTAACAGACCTCTAACCGGGTGATTCCAGCGCAGAAGCGCTTCGAACCCTGCTATCTTTTTCGTCTCGACCTCCAGGATGGGCTGATAGTAAATGCTGAACTCACTGCGTTCAATGGCACGCCGAAGATCTGTTTCCATCTGAAGAAGAGCCACTGCGCGGTCATGCATGGACTTGTCGAACATAACGTGGCAGGCCTTGCCAAGGGATTTGGCGTGATACATAGCTGTATCAGCATCGCGGAGCAGCTGTTCCGGCTGAGTGTAGTCACTATTGCTTATGGCTATCCCTATGCTGGTGCTTGCGAAGACCTCATGGCCCATGACAGTGAATGGAACAGACATTTCTTCATGAATCCTCTCTGCAAGGCCCTTAACATCATTGGTGCTGCTTACGTCATCGCAAAGGATCGCAAACTCATCTCCTCCGAGACGCGCGACCGTATCACCGGGACGGACGCATACCTTGAGCCTGCGCGCAATGGAAATAAGCAGTTTATCTCCGACAATATGGCCAAGGCTGTCGTTGATATTCTTAAAACGATCCACGTCAAGGAACAGAACGCCAAAGGTATAATTCCTGTATCGCCTGGACCTGTCGAGAAATAGCTGCATACGGTCCAAAAACAGGAGCCGGTTAGGCAGATCGGTCAGCAGATCATGGAGCGCCTTGTATTGTAACTGCTCCTCGGAAACTTTCCGTCCTGTTATATCTGTCTGCGAGCCTGCAATGCGGTATGCCTTGCCTGCTGAATCCCTGACAGCAACCCCCCTGCTCAAAACCCATATATATACCCCGTCTTTATTCAACATTCTGTGCTCGCTTTCAAATTGAGCTGTCATTCCGTTCATATGGGCAGACAAGGCATTCTCAAGAGGACTCCGGTCGCCCGGATGAACCCTGCTGAACCATTCATCAGGATTATTCATGATATGTTTTTCTTCAAAACCAAGCATGGCTTTCCAGCGCAGAGAATAATAGACCTCATTTGTTTTAAGGTTCCAGTCCCATAAACCGTCATTGGCGCCCCGTGCGGAAAGTTCATACCGCTCCTTGCTTTCCCTTAACGCATTCTCAATGTTCTTCCTGTCGGTGATATCCCTCGTATATTCGATGACATGTGATACATTACCGAGCTCATCAAAGATCGGATATGTATAACTTTCCGCCCACATCCTTTGTCCGCCGGCCACGTTTAACATCTTCTCAGTCGCGCATGTATCAGTTGATTTAAAGGTCGTCTCAACTATGCAATTGCTGCATACATTGTGCCTGTTATAAAAAATCTCATGGCACTTGCGGCCGACCATTTCATTTGTCGATTTCCCCTTCAGCTCTGCGTACGCATTGTTTGCGCGAACTATGGTGAAATTCCTGTCAACTATGCAGAACGGGTCCCTGATACTGTCAAACATAATATTGAGAAATTTTTCAGAATTGGCCAGCGATTCCTCTGTGTGCCTGCGTTCAGCTATCTCCCGCCTGATCTTTTCATAGAAATCCCTGATATTATTGCTCATGATATTGAAATTCCGCGCCAGTTCCCCGAATTCGGCCTTTTCCTTCAGCGGGATGTTATATCCGAAATCACCCGAAGCTATTATCCTTGTTGCTTTAACAAGTTCATCTACCGGGCGGGTCACTGAGTTCATCAGATTGACGGCAGCAAGAACCCCCATAATAAGGGTTATGATAAGAGTTATAGCAAGGGTCTTCTCTGCCTCTTCCATCTCTTTCATTGCTGATAAAGTCATGTCATGAAGCCGCTTCCCGGCGGCTGATGACATGTCCCCTGTCATAGAAAGAATGCTGTCGCCTATCTGTATTGATTCTAATTTAAGCCGCACCAGCCTGTCCTGTTTTCCTGAAAATGTGACCACATAGCTCAGGGCCGTTTTATAAGCATTCACAAGGGACTGGACCTTTATCAATCGGTCGGTTAATAGAGCGGAATGATGGCAGGATGTGCAATTATCAGCTGTCTCTTCAAGCCTTGACATGTTAGAAACTATAGAGTCAAGATCGCGGTTGACCGGCGTATGAAGGGAATACAGATCAGACTGAACGGTTTGCACCTGATATACCAGTTCATTTCTCCTGTCCTCGATTTGATGGAGTTCAATTATGCGGCTCAGGGAAGAAATGGTATTACTGATGTAAATAGTAGCCAGTACAGCTCCGCTGGTTATGAACAGAAAGATGGCGAAAAGATATAGAATGATCTTTTGTCTCATGGGTTGTTCATGTCCTTATGGCGTCATTCCTGAATTTATCGAAGAATTCTTATCAGGAATATTGACACACTCGTAACAAGTCGAACAATATCGCTTTTGTGTCATTCCGGCCTGTACGGAATCTTTCTTTTTTAGTATGTTACGCAGCATGATGATTACCGACAAGCGGGAATGACAACTTTTTGCGAGTGTGTCAATACTGATCATTTTAATTGTCATAACCAAAAGGCCAGCATATCCTGTGCCAGAACAAAATTAAATAAAATCAGCATGTTATGAATGATTTTATCGTCAAATAGTACACCATGCAATAAATTTTGCTCATAATATAACTATAGCTGCATATAATATCGGCAAAATCCATGTTATTCTGAAGTCATATAAACACAATATTATTTATCTTATTGAATAATATTTTCCCCTTGCTGTATAATTAAGACTCATTAATTTTTCAATTTAATTTTAATTAAAAAAATCAAATCCGGAGGATTAAAATGGCTAAAAAATACGTTTACTTTTTTGGCGGCGGCAAGGCTGACGGCAATGCAGGCATGAAAAATCTCCTTGGGGGCAAAGGCGCCAATCTTGCTGAGATGGCAGGACACCCGAAGCTGAAACTCCCGGTCCCGCCCGGCTTTACTATCACTACTGAAGTCTGCACTCTTTATTACGCAAATAACCGCAGATATCCTAAAGAGCTCAAGGGTCAGGTTGCTGCTGCCCTTGCCAGAGTTAAAAAAATAATGGGCAAGAAATTAGGCGACTTCAGCGAGCCCCTTCTCGTTTCCGTCCGCTCAGGCGCGCGCAGTTCCATGCCCGGCATGATGGAGACCGTACTGAATGTCGGCCTTACAACAAAGACGATCCCGGGACTCATCAAAAAGACAAATAATGAGCGCTTTGTATATGACGCATACCGGCGTCTCATGATGATGTATTCTGATGTTGTCATGGAAAAGGCCGCCGGCATCGAGCATGCGGACGGCGAAGGCATTCGCATGAAACTTGAACACGCCCTGGAACATATAAAGAAAGAGAAAGGGTATAAAAACGATACAGAACTTACGGCAGAATACCTGAAGAATCTCTGCAATGACTTTAAATTCATAATTAAAAATACTCTCGGAAAAGATTTTCCTGACGATCCCGCAGAACAGTTATGGGGTGATATTAGTGCAGTATTCCAGTCATGGATGGGAAAGCGCGCTATCTCATACCGCAAGATAGAGGGTATCCCCGAACACTGGGGAACTGCGGTCAATGTACAGGCAATGGTCTTCGGCAACA
>JACQXH010000260.1 GCA_016208845.1 Nitrospirota bacterium
GAGGGGAAAATCAACAAAATTGAACCGCTGTTCACTTAACCCCTCGAACCCTTTATATTTATATGAACATCCATACTCTCTCAAAAGAAGGGGTCTTTAAGAGCCTTTTAACTTCTGAAACCGGCCTGTCTGAAAATGAGGCATTGCGGCGTCTGCTTGAATATGGGATGAATGAAATAAAGGAGGTCAGGGGAAAGGCTCTCTATCTGAGGTTCTTAGCGCAATTCACTCATTTCCTTGCCATCCTTCTCTGGATAGCAGCAGCACTGTGCTTTTTATCGGAATATCTTCATCCCGGAGAAGCCCTGGTTTCTCTTGGCATTGCAATAATAGCTGTTATCCTTGTCAACGCCATTTTTACCTTTGTACAGGAATACCGTGCGGAAAAGGCAATTGAAGCGCTGAAAAGACTTTTGCCTTTCAACGTAAAAGTATTGCGGGAGGGAAAAGCAAAAGAAATTAGGTCAGAAAAAGTGGTGCCCGGAGATTTGATCCTTTTAAGTGAAGGCGACAAGGCGCCTGCTGATGCGCGGCTTATTGAATCAAATCGTCTTATGGTAAACAACGCGCCCCTTACAGGAGAATCCGATTCAAAACCAGGAGGCCATGATTTATTTGCCGGAGATTACCTTGACAGCACTAACATCGTCTTTGCAGGCACTCATGTTGTAAGCGGTTCGGGCAAGGCAGTGGCATTTGCCACGGGCATGTCCACAGAGTTCGGGAAGATAGCTCATCTTACCGGCGGCATAGAGGAACGTTTGAGCCCGCTTCAGAAAGAGATTATCAGGGTGACTAAGATAGTTGCAGTTATTGCAATTACAACGGGCATATTATTTTTCAGTCTCGGATTTTTTATGGGAAGGGGTTTCTGGCTCAATTTCCTCTTTGCAGTCGGCATCATCATTGCAAATGTGCCGGAAGGGCTTTTGCCGACTGTCACACTGTCGTTGGCAATGGGAAGTCAGCGGATGGCAAAGAAGAAGGCATTGATCAAGAACCTTAACTCTGTAGAGACACTTGGCTCAGTCACAGTGATTTGCACAGATAAGACAGGAACGCTCACGCAAAATAAAATGGAAGTTCAAAAAGTTTGGACATTACAAAAAAAGGGGTCAGGCCTGCCTGCCGGACATGCAGGGGTCAAGGGTCAAGTCGATACGACTCGCTCCCGAGAGTCAGGAGAAGAAGACAGGAATAAAAGTTCTCACGACATGCTAATGACCGCTGCGTATCTCTGCAATAATGCTGTTTACGATGGAGAGAAATACAAAGGAGACCCGACAGAGACGGCCCTCTTGAAGTCAGCGCGGGAGGCATTAGGCGACATAAAAGCGGAAAGGGTTTATGACATTCCTTTTGACTCCGAGAGGAAGATGATGACAACAGTTCATAAGGGGCCAAGTCGATACGACTCGCTCCCGAGGGGCCAAGTCGATACGACTCGTTCCCGAGGGGTCAAGTCGATACGACTCGTTCCCGAGGGGTCAAGTGAAAAAGAAATCTATTTGCATGAACCCATTGCCCCACAAACCCTCGAACCCTTTCACTATATCTCTTTTACAAAGGGCGCCCTGGAGACTGTTCTCCCTCTCTGTGACAATATACTTTCAGGCAGCGGTCTCAAAACCATTAACGAGGATGATAAAAACTCCGTTACGCAGGCTTACCATTCGATGATGGATGAAGGATTAAGGGTGATCGCGTTTGCGTATAAAGAAAACAGTTCAAACAGTTTAAATAGTGACGCCATAGAAACCAATTTAATTTTCGTTGGTCTGATGGGTCTTGAAGACCCTCCTAGACCGGAAGTCCCGGATGCTATAAATAAATGTAAAGAAGCCGGCATCAAGGTAATCATGATTACAGGCGATGCAAGCAGAACAGCAATCGCGATAGCAAAGCAGATCGGCCTTGTTAAAAACAATCCGGCGGCGATCGAAGGACATGAGATCAGCTCAATGACCGACAGTGAATTGAGAGAAAAACTATTATCCAGAGAAATTATCTTTGCGAGGATGACGCCTTCTCACAAGATGAGGATAGTGACGATCCTTGAAGATGAAGGGGAGAGGGTTGCGGTGACGGGTGACGGGGTCAATGACGCGCCTGCTTTAAAGAAAGCAAATATCGGCATTGCGATGGGGATAACCGGGACAGACGTGGCGAGAGAGGCCGCGGATATAGTGCTTCTTGATGATAATTTCGCATCCATTGTAAATGCAATTGAAGAGGGCAGATGCATATTTGAGAATATCAGAAAATTTATCAGTTATATATTAGCATCCAATATACCCGAGGCTGTTCCTTATATTGCATATGTCATTTTCAAAATCCCTCTGCCTCTTACAATTATGCAGATACTGGCTGTTGACCTTGGAACAGATATATTACCCGCACTTGCACTTGGTACGGAGAAACCATCGCCGGGAGTAATGCAACTGCCTCCAAGGGGCCCTGATGAGAGGCTGTTGCATTTCAAGATACTCGGACGGGCGTACCTCTTTCTCGGCCCCATTGAGGCTCTTGCAGGGCTATTCGGTTTCTTCTATGTCCTGAAGGCCGGCGGATGGCAATGGGGAACGATGCTTCCATCTGATAATGCACTTTATATGCAGGCCACAACGGCATGTCTTGGAGGGATCATTGTTTCCCAGATAGGTAACGTCTTTGCCTGCCGGTCTTATAAGGAATCCATTTTCCGTCTTGGTTTTTTCTCAAATAAATTGATATTGTTCGGAATAGCATTTGAACTGATGCTTTCTTTTTTTATCATATATCATCCATGGGGGAACAAAATATTCGGAACAGCGCCTATAGGTTTTAATATATGGCTCATACTAATACCTTTCAGTATCTTACTGCTCCTGGCGGAAGAGATAAGAAAATTGACATCGAACAGAAATAAACGGGTTTATTTATGAACATTGAATTCATTAATGTATTGTCAAGACATCAAATATCGAATAGAATGGTTATATAGCTGGCTTAAATTAACCTGAAAATGCAGTTAACCAAAGGCACAGAGAACGATAATAGAATAAAAGAGGAGGGGCCAGTTTTATTGCTTTTTTCTGGGCACTCTTTTTACAAAATAGATTTATATTAAATAAGCGGCATGCATGCAAGTCTGTGGTTAATTTATGACAATACATATTTTTAAATGAAGGAGGCGCTATGGAAAAATATTCTATCAGAGAAGTTATTGAGCAGGCCGTTCAGACGGAAAAGCTCGGATTTGATTTTTACGCTTCAATGGCAAAACGGTTTTCTAAAAATACCGCGCTGAAAAAACTTTTCGATACGCTTGCTGTTAAAGAGCGGCAGCATGAAAAGAGATTCTTTGTTTTAAAAAAAAGGATCAAGGACGAGGATTCAGAGGGATGGGAGGATGTTTCTGCTTATTTAAGGGCGATTGTTGAATCAGAGTTCTTCCTTGGAAATAATAAGTCGCTTGCAGCTCTAAAAAAAATAAAAACAATAAAAGCCGCTGTCAACTATGCCCTTGGTTTTGAAAAAGAAACGCTTCTTTATTATCTCAGCATGAAAGATATGATAAAAGAAAAAGAGATCATGGAAAAGATTATTAATGAGGAGAAGCGCCATATAATATGGCTGAGCAATATAGGAAAGGATATTTAGTTACTTTTAAAGCACAGATTAACACGGATTCTAAATAGGGGTCGGTTGTTAGGGGTTAGGGGTTGGTAAAAAAAACTAAACCCCAATCCCAAAACCCTAATCCCTGTCTCAGAAATCTGCGCAGATCCGTGGCTGATTTTTTAAATTATGGACTATACAATTAAAATTTGCGGGGAAGCGGGGCAGGGCATCCAGACCATTGGCGATACCCTTGCAAAGGTCTTCTCAAGATCAGGATACCACGCCTTTACTCTTCAGGACTATGAGTCAAGGATACGGGGCGGACACAATTTTTATCAGGTAAGATTTTCTGACAAACCAGTAACTGCATGCCGGGATAAAATCGACATCCTTGTGTCTTTTGACAGGGAGGGTATATTACTTCATGAAAAAGAACTTAATGATAAAGGACATGTTGTATATGATTCAGAGCTATTAAAGAAGAAATATGAAAAGCTGAATTTTCTTGAGGTCCCTTTCAATAGATTGGCTGTTGAGCATGGCGGCAGTAAGATCATGGCAAATACTGTTGCAGTCGGAGCTGTGCTTGGCATGTTTGGAATGAAATTAGATAATTTGCTCGTGATCATAAATGACACTTTTTCAAAGAAAGGTGAAGATGTTATTAAGGCAAATGTTGCTGCTGCTCATGCCGGTTATGAATTTTCTGTAAAAAAATGCACCGCATGTTCTTTTTCCGTTTCTGCACAGACGAAGCCAAAAATGCTGATCTCAGGCATTGAAGCTATCGGAGCCGCCGCAGTTGCGTCAGGCTGCAAATTTTACTCTGCCTATCCCATGACTCCTTCGACAGGGATAATGAATTATCTGGCTGATAAGGAAAAAGAAAGCATGATAATTGTTGAACAGGCAGAGGATGAGATCGCGGCAATAAACATGGCACTGGGAGCATCTTTTGCCGGCGTAAGGGCCATGACAGGAACCTCGGGAGGGGGTTTTGCATTAATGGTGGAAGGATTATCGCTTGCGGCCATGACAGAGACTCCTGTTGTTATTGCGCTTGGCCAGAGGCCCGGCCCTGCAACAGGACTTCCGACACGGACGGAACAGGCTGATTTGAATTTTGCAATACATACTGCGCATGGAGAGTTTCCAAGGATCGTATTTGCTCCGGGAACACCTGAACAGGCTTTTTATCAGACCAGCAGGGCTTTTGACCTTTCAGAAAAATACCAGATACCTGCGATAATAATTTTTGACCAGTATCTTGCTGATTCTGCATGGACCTTTGAGGGTTTTGATCTTAACAGGATAAAGTTAATGGATTACAGGTTAAGAGGAGACAGCTTTAAA
>JACQXH010000261.1 GCA_016208845.1 Nitrospirota bacterium
AATAAGGCTTTCTCCAAGGTACATCAGCCCGCCGCACTCTGCATACACAGGGAGTCCCTTTTCTATAGCATCGCGCAGGGAATTCCTGAAGGCAGTGTTTTCAGCAAGGGCCAATGCATTAGTCTCTGGAAAACCGCCGCCTATATAGAGGGCGTCTATCTCCGGTAGATCAGTTGCTTTAAGGGCATTTATCTCTATTAATTGAGCTCCCCTTTTTTCAAGGGCTTCAAAATTTTCCTGATAGTAAAACTGGAAAGCAGAGTCCCTTATTATTCCGATTTTTATTGCGGATTTCGGATTGCGGATTTCGGAGTTTTTCAATTCCGCATTCCCCGCCCCGGCGGGCAAGCGCATTCCGCATTCCGCATTTCTTGGCTCTGAGTTTGTTAATTCCGCATTCTGCAATCCGCATTCCGCAATTTTAAGAGTCGTTGCCTCTCGCGCAATCTTCAATATGCCATCCACATCAACATATTTCTCCCCGATCTCAAGAACAGCAGCAAGGGATCTTTCAATGTCTGTATACTCCTGAAAAGGCGTGAGCCCCATGTGTCTTTCAGGGAAGGGATCTTTCTTCAATCTTGGTATGGCCCCAACAACGGGCAATGCGCATCTTTCATGGATCGCCCTGCGTATCAGAGCCTCCTGCCTGTTCGTTGCGATCTGATTGAGCACGATCCCGCTTATTGGAACATCAGGGTCCATTTTCTGGCATCCCAGGACCATTGCGGCAATAGTGTTTGTGGCCTTGGTGCAGTCAATTACTATTATTACCGGCGCCTTCAGGAGCTTTGCAAGTTCTGCCGTGCTGTATGTCCCCTTATGATCAAACCCGTCATACAGCCCCCTGTTGCCTTCGATGAGAGCGATTTGGCGAAGAAGTTCGGAATTCGGAGTTCGGAGTTCGGAGTTAGATTCCGCATTCCCCGCCCCGGCGGGCAAGCGCAGTCCGCACTCCGCATTTACAAAGTGGTACGTATGCGCCACAAACGATTGCAACGCCTGTTCCGGCGTCATCATGAACAGATCTAAATTGTAGCAGGGTGTTCCGGCAGCCTTTGCAAGCCAGCCGGCATCAATGTAATCAGGCCCTTTCTTAAAAGGAATTACCTTTATTTCTTTCTTGCGGAGGCTGGCAACAAGACATAAAGAAAGGATAGTTTTTCCGCTTCCACCCCTTAAACCGGAAATAACTATCCTTGGATTTGAGTAATTATGTGATTCGGTCATTTAGTCATAAAGTCCGGGTAATTCAGTCATTGAGTAATTGAGTCATTTACTTAATGACCTATAGGCTTAATGACTTATTATAACAGACCTTTTTCTTTCAGATATTCATCGCTTGGAATTTCTACTGAACTGGCGCCGCCGCCGTATGAATACATCAGCTTCCCGACGTCGATCATCTCTCTCATTGCCTTTTTAACTTCGTCAGAAGTAACTCCAGCCTCTTCAGAAACACCCTTCATAATGTCTCTTTCTTTAAGTTTCTTCTTCCCCTTGTACTTCACCATGAACGCATAGATTTTTTCTTTGAGTTCGTCCTGTTCCATATCGTCACCCCTTTTTCTATTGGTTATGAAGTCAGGGATCAGTTTATTAATCCCTGACCTCTATTCCCAGTTTATTTTACCACTTAAATGCTGCTGAGGTCCTCATTGTATCCCTCATGAATGTAAAGTCATCGATATGCTGGAAGGTAAATTCCATGCCTGTCTTTTTAAAGAAGGCTTCCCAGCCTATTCTGTCGATCCATTCGCCGACCCTCTCATGTTTCTTCGCGTCTTTTGCATATACCTCAAGGATGTTCTTTACTGCTGCAACAACCTTGGGCCATCTTGGAGGCTCATTGTAGTAGAACGCGGCCGCAAGCTTGGAGAATTTCGGATCGCTCCTTAAGCTTCCTACTTTTCCGCCGACCACTATTGCAACGCCGTCGCCTTCCGGATTTTTGATATCGATTGCCGGGCATACTGTGAAGCAGTTTCCGCAGTACATGCACTTTTCTTCATTGATAGTGATGGACTTCTTTGCGGGATTGGGCCTGATGGCTGAAGTCGGGCATGATGCAATAACCGTAGGTATTTCGCATATCTTGCCGACTCTTTCATCGTCAACTGGCGGGACCTTTGTATGAACAGCGACCAATGCTATATCAGAGCAGTGCACAGCTCCGCACATATTAACGCAGCATGCTACTGCAAGCCTTACCTTGTTCGGCAGTTCCTTTGTCGTGAAATAATCATAGAACTCATCCATCATCGCCTTGGTGAGGCCGGATGCGTCTGTTGCAGCGCCATGGCAGTGAACCCATCCCTGGGTATGGACCACATTGCTTATTCTCGGGCCAATGCCGCCAATCGTATATTTCTTGGCCTTCAGGTCTTTCTGCAGGGGTTCAACGTTCTTCTCTTCTGAGACGAGGAACTCTACGTTATTTCTTGATGTGAATCTGATGTAACCGCCGCAGTATTTATCTGCGAGATCACACATCTCATAGATTGTCTCTGTAGAAAGTATTCTCGGGCTCGCAACTCTCACGGTCCATATCTTGTCTCCGCTTTCACCGGTATGGACCATTAATCCAGGGGTGAGCACGTCATGCCCCTTCCATTTACCATAATTCTTCTGAATTACAGGGGGAAGAAATTGATTAAAATGCGGCGGCCCTATGTCTGTCTGTCTTTTTGGTAATGCCATAATATCCTCCTTGTTTATTTATAGATTTTAATATTTATTGTGTGTATAAACCTTATCGAAATCTTCATCCTTAAAGAAGAAGAACGGATCTTTTCTCGGCTCTTTGATCTGCTGAGGCTGAGGAGGTACTCCGATGGCTTCAAGAAGCGACCTCATGCCTTTTACCTCTATCAACTCGCCTATTCTCTCTCTCGGTTTTGAATTCTCATCCCACCATTCCCATATTTTACGTAAAAGATCCTTGAACTCGGTAAACGGCGCCTCCATTTTTATGAATGGAACAACAACCCATGAAAGCAAAGAGCCCACAACGATCGGGGCTTTACTTCCTAAAAGAATAGTTGCGCCCCTTTCTCCGCTCGGCTTCAGGGCCTTGTGCATCTTGGCAATGCAGTGCATGCATCTGTTGCACTCGGCGTTGTCAATTTTGAGGGTCTTGCCGTCATAAGCCATGCACTGTGTAGGACACATGTCAATGATCTCGGCCTTAATGTTCATTCCCTGTTTCTCATGCTCTTTTACAGCGGCCTGATCAATAAGGATAGGGCCTTTCCATGTGCCGATCACAGAGCAGTCAGCGCGTGCAATAGCAGCAACGCAGTCACAGGCACAGCCTGCAAATTTTATCTTGAATTTATAGTTGAAAGCCGGCCTGTGGAGTTCATCCTGAAACTCCTGTGTAATATTGTAACAGGCCTCCATAGTGTCATAATTGGCCCACTCGCAGCGTGAAGGCCCGAGACAGCAGCTCGGTGTCCTTAAAGCTGAGCCTGATCCGCCGAGGTCCCATCCGCGTGAAGAATATTCAGCAAACATGGGTTCGAGGCTCTCAGTATCTGTTCCAAGAAGCACCAGGTCGCCTGTTGAACCATGCATGTTCGTAAGGCCGCTGCCATACTTGTCCCATATAGTCATTATCTCTCTTAAGGCCTTTGTATTGTAGTACCAGCCGCTCGGCTGATTTATCCTGACTGTATGGAAAAACTTAACACCGGGGAACATATCCGGCAGGTCAGAGTATCTGCCGATAACACCGGCTCCATAGCCAAGGAC
>JACQXH010000256.1 GCA_016208845.1 Nitrospirota bacterium
AAGAGAGAATACAACTTCAGCAAAAAAGAAAAAGATATCGCGAGAAAAGAAAAAGAAACAGGTGACAAAGAGATCCAGTACGATAAGCTCATAAAGCAGCAAAACGAGACGCTGGAACGCATTTCAGGGTTGAGCTCTGAGGATGCAAAGAAGGAGCTTTTGCAGCGGATCGAGGAAGTTTCCAGGTTTGAGGCTGCAAAGGTGGCAAAACGCATTGAGGACGAGGCCCTTGAATCAGCAGATAGAAAATCAAAAGAGATCCTCAGCCTTGCCATCCAGCGCTACGCAAGCGACTTTGTGAGCGACTACACCATTTCTACTGTAAGCCTGCCTAATGATGAAATGAAGGGCAGGATCATAGGAAGGGAAGGCAGAAATATACGCGCCCTTGAGGCTGCCACCGGGGTAGAAGTGATTATAGACGACACCCCTGAGACTGTGATCATGTCAAGCTTCGACCCTGTGAGAAGGGAGGTGGCCAGGGTCTCGCTCGAACGGCTGATGACCGATGGAAGGATCCATCCGGCACGTATCGAGGAAATAGTTGAAAAGGTAAAAAAAGAAGTTGAAAATACGATCAGGGAAGAAGGAGATAAGGCCGTGTTTGAACTGGGACTGCATGGCATCCATCCGGAACTGATCAAGCTTATAGGAAGGCTTAAATACAGGACCTCATATGCCCAGAATGTACTTCAGCACTCAAAGGAGGTGGCTTATCTGGCAGGGTTGATGGCAGGGGAACTCAGGCTGGACGTGAAACTCGCAAAAAGGGCCGGCATCCTCCACGACATTGGCAAGGCCATCGATCATGAGATGGAAGGCACCCACCAGGCAATAGGCGGAATTATGGCCAAGAAGTACGGCGAGAACAACAAGGTAATAAATGCCATAGAAGTTCATCACGGAGAAGCAGACCCGATAACCTTTGAGGCCTCACTCATAGCAGCAGCTGACGCCCTGTCAGCCGCACGTCCGGGAGCGAGAAAAGAATCCATAGAGAGCTATATCAAGCGCCTTGAAAAATTAGAGGAGATCGCTACGTCCTTTAACGGGATAAATAAGTGCTTCGCAATTCAGGCCGGAAGAGAAATTCGCATAATGGTCAAGCCCGAAGAGGTGAATGATGAATTATCCGCCCAGATATCAAGAGATCTTGCAAAGAAGATAGAAGCAGAGCTCGCCTATCCGGGGCAGATAAAAGTGACCGTGATCAGGGAGTCGCGGTATGTGGAATATGCGAAGTAATATTAACAACCGTGATGCGTTAAGCGTGATGCGTGACCAGCATCACAAAAAATATTCCGTCAACGCAGTTACGCATTACTCATTACGCATTACTCATTACGGTATTTTATGAAAGTTTTGTTCATAGGGGACATTGTTGGAGAACCGGGGAGAAAGGCCTTAAAAGAAGGCCTTCCCAATCTTATTGAGCGGCTAAAGGTCGACTTTATTATTGCCAACGCTGAGAATGCAGCCGGCGGTTTTGGGATAACCAGCGCTGTGGGCGAAGAAATATTCGCCCTGGGCATTGACGTGCTCACTTCGGGCAATCATATCTGGGACAAAAAAGACGCCCTTACCTATATCCAGAAGGAAAGCAATTTACTGAGGCCCGCGAACTATCCTGAAACTGTTCCGGGGAAGGGCAGCATTGTCGCTAAAACGTCTGCAGGAGAAAAAATTGCAGTACTTAATATTTCCGGCAGGGTGTTTATGGGTACAATTGATTGCCCGTTTAAAACTGCAAAAAAAGAGATCCAAAAACTCAGAGAGCAGACTAATGTAATAATAGTTGACCTCCATGCCGAGACAACTTCAGAAAAGTCGGCATTTGGATGGTATGTCGATGGCGAGGTAGGCGCTGTTATAGGCACTCATACACATGTTCAGACTGCGGATGAAACAGTCCTGCCTAAGGGAACTGCTTTTATTACCGACGTAGGCATGACAGGCCCTATAAATTCTGTAATAGGTGTCAAGAAAGATCTGATAATCGGGAAATTCCTTAATTATATACCTGTCCGGTTTGAAACAGCCAAAGGACCTGCGATTTTAGCCGCCGTTGTGATAGACATAGATCCGAAGTCAGGCCATGCGCTGGGCATTCAAAGATTGCAGTTAAAATTCCCCTGATAAAAGATAGCATAGAGGCACTAAGGGGCAAAGGCGCAGAGGAATATTAAACTTAGTGCCTTTGTGCCTTTTAATAACTCTGTGCCCTGATATTACTTTACTGCTGACTTGAGGGCCTTGCCTGCCCTGAACTTCGGCACTCTGGCAGCAGGTATTTTCATCTCAGCCTTGGTTTGCGGGTTGCGTCCCTTTCTCGCCTTTCTTTTACCGACGGAGAAAGTGCCGAGACCAACAAGAGTAACCTTGTCTCCCTTTCTTAGAGCTTTGGTAATATTGCTAATAACGGAATCGATGGCTTTCCCGGCTGAGGCCTTTGAAATTTTAGCACTGGAAGCTACGGTGTCAATTAGGTCGGCTTTTGTCATATATCATCTCCCTTTAGTTATAAAAAAGATATTATAATTCTGAGTGCATATCTCAGCAAAAGATTACCAGCAGAAACCATCTTTTGTCAATTTAATCCAGGATATTTTCCTTGAATAAAATATATTCTTATTCTTTGAGCAGATCAAGGTATTTTAACGCCTTCTTGCCCTTTTCGCCCAGACCGTCGTTTTCAGCGACGATTTTAAAGTGCTTCATTGCTTTTTCTTTCCTGCCTGTTTTTAAATAGGCATTGGCAAGCTCCCAGTGGGCATCAATATATTTGGGCTCCATTTCAACTACGTAATTAAATTTATTGATTGCATCATTGGTCCTGTCAAGCTGCATATAAACAAGGCCCAGCACGTAATTGGACTGAGCAGAGCCGGGGTATTTCATAAGGGCTTCCTGAAGTATATTCTCAGAGCCGGGATAATCGCCTTTTTTATAAAACGCGTAAGCAAGATTAGCATAGGCCTTATCGGGCGTTGAGTATAGGGGATTTTTCAATGCCATTCTAAAATATTCAACTGCATCATCCCACTTGCCCATTTCCATATATGTGACGCCCATATTGTTCATCGCATCCGAATAATCGGGATCAAGCGATATTGCGCGTTTGTAATATAATATCGCATTATCATATTCCCTGAATCGGGAGCTTATATTCCCCAGCGCGTTGAAAGAGCCCTTGTCCTCTGGATTTAATTGAAGGGCCTTCTGGAATTCTATAAATGCCTCCTTAAGCTGATCGGCGCTCATGTAGGATATGCCCAACCTATAATGAGTTTCTGCCTTAGTGATCTGCTCTGCGGTCTGTGTTGTTGCGCAGGCAGAGAGCATAACACAGAACATGAGGAACAACCGCCATAGGCGGTCCGCAAAGACAGGAATCCTTATTGATTTATCCATTGATGTCCTCCGGTTGCCATCATTATTTATCGACTAACCTTACCAGATAGAAAGAAAGAATTTCAACTTAAGAGACTTTAAAAAATGAATTTGTGCCTTTGTCGCTTAATAAAATTTGATATACTGGACTTATGAAAAACCAGGATGTCGCAAAGGTATTTAATGAGATAGCTGAAATGCTTGAGATAAAAGGCGACAACCCCTTCAGGATACGCGCCTACAGAAGGGCTGCGCAGAATATAGAGGGATTGGCTGATGACATCTCAGGAATGAAAGAGGAAGAACTCAAAGGCATTCCGGGCATAGGCCGTGACCTTGCGGACAAAATAAAAGAATATACAACAACAGGCAGCCTGCAATTCCTGGAAGACCTGAAAAGAGAAGTCCCGCCCGGCCTTTTAGAGATGCTCTCAGTGCCGGGGCTTGGCCCAAAGACAGCAAGGATGTTATTTGATAAATTAAAGGTCAGCTCTATCGATGCCCTTGAAGGGCTTGCAAAAAAAGGAGGTCTCAGAGGACTGCCGGGCATAAAGGCCAGGACCGAAGAAAACCTCCTAAAGGGCATAGAGCTTATAAAAAGGAGATCTGACCGTTTTCCCATAGGCCGCGTCCTGCCTGTCGCAGAGGACCTGCTCAAAAAACTGAGAGAAAATGCCCCTGTTAAAGATATCTCTCTTGCAGGCAGCCTAAGACGGTGGAAAGATACAATTAAGGATATTGATATTATTGCAGCTTCAAATAATGCCGCAAAAGTGATGCGCGCTTTTACTCACCTGCCTGACGTAAAAGAGGTCATTATGAGCGGTCAGACAAAATCGAGCATAATAACCAGGGAAGGCATCCAGGTTGATCTGCGGGTTGTTGAAGAGGACTCATTCGGGTCTGCGCTGGCATATTTCACCGGCAGCAAAGAGCACAATGTCAGGCTAAGGGAGTTAGCGGTAAAGAAAGGGCTCAAGATAAATGAATATGGAGTATTCGATCTCAAAACAGGAAAGAAGATCGGCGGCAAAAAAGAAACTGACATATATGGATCTCTGGGCCTTGATTTTATTCCGCCTGAGCTTAGAGAAGATTCTGGAGAGATAAATGAGTCTCTTGAAAAAAGATTGCCCGATCTCGTTAATCTAAAGGATATAAAGGGTGACCTGCACGTACACTCAAAATACAGCGATGGCAGTCATACTATTGAAGAGCTTATTGATGAAGCAAAAAAAAGAGGCTATCAGTATATTGCTATAACCGACCATTCCAAAGGACTTGGGATCGCACGGGGCCTGAGCATAGAGCAGTTACTTGAGCAGAGCAAACAAATTAAATCGATAAATAACCGGCTGAGAAATTTCATGGTCCTCTCCGGGGCTGAGGTGGATATCAGGAGCGACGGAGCGATAGATTATCCTGATGAAGTGCTGAAAAAACTGGATATAGTAGTCGCCTCAATTCATTCAGGGTTCAGACAACCAAAGGAACAGATCACAATGAGGCTTGTCTCTGCAATGAAAAATCCCCATGTATCGATCATCGCCCATCCGACAGGAAGGCTTATCGGAGAGAGAGAAGCATACGAGATAGATTTCGACGAGTTCCTGACGGTGGCAAAACATACAGGTACTGCTGTAGAGATAAACGCGTATCCGCTGAGGCTTGATCTCAGCGACATCTACACAAGGAAGGCAAAAGGCATGGGCATACGCCTTGCCGTATCAACAGATACCCACGTAATGAACCAGTTTGATTTCATGAGATACGGCGTTGGCATCGCAAGGAGAGGGTGGCTTGAAAAGGAGGACCTCCTCAATACATATGACTATAAGGCACTGCTGAAACTTCTCAGAAGCAAACTCATTAGAGCCGGTATCGCAGGCGGCGGAAATGATCGTAAATCAGCCTTATAAAGCGAGCTTAATATTTTTATTGCATACAGACGCGAAATTTGATAAACTCTATTGAATCTTTAAGTCATTCTAAATGCCTAAAGAGTTAGGCTAATTATTAACCCCTTATAAAAGGGAGCTCAAAAGGAGGAGAAGATGGCAACAAAAAAAGCCGTGGTGAAGAAGAAGAGGAAGCCGAATCCTGCATTCATGAAGCCCATGAAGATCAGCGAGACTCTGGCCGAGGTAGTAGGCAGCAA
>JACQXH010000257.1 GCA_016208845.1 Nitrospirota bacterium
ATGCCGCACTTCTGCATCTCCATGACCATTTCTGTCCTGAGGTCTACCTGGCTGTCTGTAGGCGGTACAGGGAAATAGCCTTCTTTGTGGCGCGGTTTGTATCCGAGGTTCGGGTTTTCCTCGCGTCCCGAATTCCAGATGCCCTCTGCGGAATCAATAAAATAATATCCGCTGTGAGAGTTCTGGTCGAATCTTATCCCGTCAAAGATGAAAAACTCTGCTTCAGGACCGAAATAAGCAGTATCGCCGACTCCGGTTGATTTCAGATATGCCTCAGCCTTCTGCGCGATGTATCTCGGATCTCTTGTGTAGAACTCCTTTGTGATAGGGTCCACGATATTACAGATAAGGCTTATCGTGGGATAAGACATGAACGGGTCCATAAAGGCCGTCTTCGCGTCAGGGATAATGAGCATGTCGGACGTATGGATAGACTGCCATCCCCTGATGGATGAGCCGTCAAAACCCAGCCCCTCCTCAAAGATCTCCTCTTTTAATTCTGCGACAGGCACTGCAAAGTGCTGCCATATTCCGGGAAAATCAAGGAACTTGAAATTAGCCATGACTGCCTTGTTCTCCTGCGCCATCTTGATTACTTCTTTCGGTGTCATACTTCCTCCTTTTGTTTGGTTTGTTTAATGTCTTATTTCTGTCATTCCGACTTGTTCGGAATCTTTATTTTGCATTTCCTCGTATATAAGGAGATTCCGGACAAGCCGGAATGACAAGAAAATAAATTCATATCTACGAGAAAAATATTTTGTAAAAATTTTCCGCTCTTCCCCTATATTCTTCAAAAAATGTTTCTGTCTCTCTTTCAATCTGTTGAAAATCCGGTTCATCCTTTAACCATTCCAGTATCATCTCCTTTTTAACCTCTATATGGAACTGAAAGGCATATGCGTTCGTTCCGTATCGAAAGGCTTGGTTAAAGTACAGATCCGAACAAGCAAGCCTGACAGCCCCTGACGGGATATCAAAGGTCTCACCATGCCAGTGGAATACCTTGAATTTCTTCCAGATATCTCTGACCCGAGGATGCAGGGCAAGCTGCATCATGTGACGGTCCCTCAACGCCTCTGAAGTCAAGTCAATGCCATGCCACCCGACCTCCTGCCGCGCTCCCACATATACCCTCGCTCCAAGGGCCTTGGCCATGATCTGTGCGCCAAGGCAGATGCCGAGTATTTGTTTATTGCGGGACACAAAGGCCCTGACGAGCTCCTGTTCTTTCATGATATAAGGATAGTCAACATCCTCATTCACGCTCATGGGGCCGCCCATAATCACAAGGGTATCATATCGCTCGGTATTTGTAATCACTTCTCCCCGGGCCAGTTCGAGGATATTATACTGAATTTTCTCTCTTTCAAGAAAATCCTGTATGGTCCCCGGACCTTCAGTCTCAATGTTTTTACAGATCAGTACCGCCATATTAATTATCCTGATGAGCAATCCGTGACGCGTAATGGGTCTTCTTGCCGATCACTCATTACGGATTTCGCATAACGGTTTTAAATTGCAGCAGCGCCGGTTTCTGCTGTCCTTATTCGTATAACATTATCGACAGGATATACAAATATCTTGCCGTCGCCGATATCTCCTGTCCTGCCCTTTTCCTGAATTACTGCTATTGCCTTGTCCGCCATTTCGTCAGTCAAAACTATCTCAATTTTCAGTTTCGGTACAAAGTTAATATCGTACTCAACCCCGCGATAGAATTCTACATGGCCTTTCTGTCTGCCAAATCCCTTCACTTCAGTCACGGTCATGCCCTGTATGCCAAGTTCATTCAGCGCCTTCTTTATCTCATCAAGCTTGAACGGTTTTATAATGGCCTCTATCTTTTTCATCCTGCCTCCTTAAAGACCGTAATGGGTTAAGCGTAATGCGTAACGGGTTGAAGGATTATTTTACTCATCACTCATTACCGATTACGCATCACGGCTTTTTACTGCGTATAAGCGCTTTCTCCGTGAAGCGACTGATCCAGTCCGAGAAATTCTTCTCCGTCCTTTATCCTCAAACCTACTATCCAGTCAACGAGTTTCAGTATTATTAATGTTGCGGCAAAGACAAACACAAAGGACACTATCACGGAAATCCCCTGGGATACAAACAGGGAGGAATTGCCATGGAATAAACCATCTTTGCCTGCGGGATTTATAGCAGTCGATGCGAAGAGCCCTACCGCCAAAGTTCCCCAAATGCCGCTGACACCGTGAATCCCTATCACGTCAAGAGAATCATCATAGCCGAATTTTGATTTCATATTAACGCCTACGTAACATAATAGCCCTGCTATTATTCCTATTACTATTGACGATAAAGGGCTCACAAAACCGGCTGCCGGTGTGATGCCGGCAAGCCCGGCCACCGCGCCGCTCATTGCGCCCAGAGCTGTCGGTTTACCTCTCTGAAGCCACTCGATCACCATCCAGCTCATTGCAGCGGCGGCGGCAGAGGTGTTTGTTGTAACAAACGCGACAGAGGCAAGCCCTCCGGATGTCAAAGCGCTTCCGGCATTAAAGCCGAACCAGCCGAACCACAAAAGCGCCAGCCCTAAAACAGTCATCGGAAGGTCATGCGGCAGCATCGGCTCCCTGCCGTATCCCCTGCGCTTGCCAATCACGATAATCGCTGCCAATGCAGCAACAGCGGAGCTTATGTGAACAACAATGCCGCCTGCAAAATCCATCGTACCCAGCTTTTGTGCCATCCATCCGCCTCCCCATACCCAGTGACACAATGGCGCATAAACAAATGTTACCCAAAGAATTGTGAAAAATATTAATGCGGAGAATTTCATACGTTCGGCAAACGCGCCTGTAATAAGAGCAGGAGTTATCACCGCAAAAGTGCCCTGAAACATCATAAATAGCAAATGAGGTACGGTCGGCGCAAAAGGAGAAGGTTCCTGGCCTACACCGTTCAGCCCAAACCATTCAGCACCGCCAATAATACCGCCCTTGTCCGGGCCGAAGGCGAGGGTGTAACCCCATAATACCCATATCACGCTCACCATGAAAAGCATAATGAAACTGTGCATAATTGTTCCAAGCACATTCTTCCTCCTCACCATCCCGCCGTAAAAAAGCGCAAGCCCCGGGGTCATAAGCGTAACAAGCGCTGTTGAGATCAGCATCCACGCCGTGTCGCCGCTGTTAATAGCGCCTGCCTCCTGGGCAAAACCTATATGCGGCAATAACAATAACAGTAGCAGTGTCAGGGTTAACTTTCTCATTTTTCCTCCATTCATGATACGTAATGAACAGTAACGCAAAAGTCATGCCTTCCCTAACCCGCTGTTTTCATTATCAACATTGAGTACGAACTTCCTACCAAATTGTAGAAAGTTATAGTATTTATAAACAATTTACCCTAAATAACATGTGGTTACAAATAATAGCTACAAAATTGTAGCTTCGACAATATTGTAGCTATATCGCAGCCTCTCCTTTTTCACCGGTTCTGATCCTGATTATCTCTTCAATATTTGAGATGAACATCTTGCCGTCGCCAATCTCGCCTGTCTTTGCGTTCTCCTGAATTATCGTTATTGCCTTCTCTAACAGTTGATCCTGAATAACTATTTCTATCTTTAACTTTGGAACAAAGTTTATGTCATACTCAGCCCCGCGATAATACTCTACGTGACCCTTCTGTCTACCAAAGCCCTTAACCTCAGTAACTGTCATGCCATTAACACCTATTTCATTAAGCGCCTTTTTGACGTCGTCCAGTTTAAAGGGTTTTATTATTGCCTCAATTTTTTTCATATTGCCTCCGCAAATATAGTAATGAGTTAAGCGTAATGCGTAACGGGTTGAAGGATTATTTTACTCATCACTCATTACCGGTTACGCATCACGACTGTTATAATGTATATCCGCTTTCTCCGTGCTGCGCGTGATCCAACCCTACAAACTCGGCCTGATCGTCAACTCTAAGCCCCATTGTTGCATCAAGCACTTTTAAAATGATGACCGTGATTAAAAAAGAATATATCCATGCAGCCCCGATGCTTATCAACTGATTCATTAAGAGAGACGGGTTCCCGAAGAACAGGCCGTCATTTCCTGCCGCGTTAATAGCTTTTGACGCAAACAAGCCGGTGGCGATCGCGCCCCAGGTCCCGCCCACTCCGTGCACCCCTACAACATCGAGCGAGTCATCGTACCCGAACTTTGACTTGAGATTTATTGCCAGGTAGCAG
>JACQXH010000090.1 GCA_016208845.1 Nitrospirota bacterium
GCCTTTCTTATGGCCTCCGGAACTTCCCCTGCCTTGCCTTTGCCAACGCCTACAAACCCGTTGCCATCTCCAACAACAACAAGGGCACTGAAAGAGAAGCGCCTTCCTCCCTTAACAACTTTGGCGACTCTGTTTATGAACACGACCTTATCTTTAAGATCAAGACCTTCCGGGTCTATTCTGCCCACGTAACCTCCTTAAAATCGTAATACGTAATCCGTAATGCGTGACGAGTTTGAACGGACTTTTATTATACCCATTACTCATTACGCATAACTCATTACAACATTTCAAAATTCTAATCCTGCTCCTCTTGCCGCTTCAGCGAGCGCCTTTAACCTGCCGTGATAAATATATCCGCCCCTGTCAAATACCACTTTTTTAATGCCTTTATCGACCGCTCTCTTTGCGAGCAGCTGACCAACAGTCTTCGCAGCCTCTATGTTGCCGCCTTTAATTGTTTTGCCCCCGAATTCCTTATCTACGGTAGAAGCAGCCACAAGGGTGCTGCCCGATGAATCATCAATGATCTGCGCATAAATATGTTTTATGCTCTTAAATACATTCAGCCTTGGTCTCTCAGACGCGCCATAGACTTTTTTCCTTATTCTTTTATGGCGCTTATATCTGGCTTCTCTTTTCTTAATCAAAATTCTCTCCTGATCTGTAATTTAATTAACTGCTCAGGTCGTTTAGACTGTAGTCTGTCGACTAAACACCTGCAGACTATCCACCTGAATAGTTACTAATTCAATTACTGTTTCTTGCCTGCCTTGCCTGCTTTAAGTTTGATCGTCTCTCCGCTGTACCTTACACCTTTTCCCTTATATATGTCCGGAGGCCTTAAGGCCCTGAAGTCAGCAGCAACCTGTCCAAGCAACTGCTTATCTATACCTTTAAGCGTTATTTTGGTCATCTTGGGGTCTGCTTCTGCTGTTATGCCCTCCGGAAGCAGAAATTCAACAGGATGGGAAAAGCCGAGTGATACAACGATTCTCTTGCCCTGGACCTGTGCTTTATAACCTACACCGGTAATCTCGAGTAACTTTTGATAGCCGTCACTCACGCCTGTGATCATATTGGCAATGATATTCCTCGCCATGCCGTGCATTGCCATGACCCGTTTGGCATCAGAGGGCCTTTCCACGAGAACATTATTTTCTTTAACAGAGGCCTTTAACTCTAATGGAAGGCCCCACTTAAGCTCTCCCTTGGGCCCCTTTACAACGACAGTGCTGCCGTTTATCCTGGCATCCACCCCTTTGGGCAAATTTATTGGTAATCACCTATATCTTTTTCATCTGTGTTAATCCTTTTTCTTTTTATCTGAGCTAATCTGCGTTCCTTTACCATATATAACACAAGACCTCTCCGCCTACTCCTTCACGCTTGCATGCCTCGTCTGTCAGAATACCCTTTGAAGTGGAAACTATCGCAACCCCGAAACCTCCCATAACAGCAGGAATATTCCCCTTATCAATATACACCCTTCTGCTGGGTTTGCTTATCCTCTTCAGTCCTGAGATCACTTTTTCTCCGTCACTGGCATATTTCAAAGATATCCTCAGAATGCCCTGTTTCTTATCCTTTAATACCTTATACCCTTTGATAAAGCCCTTCTCTTTTAAGATCTTTATTATCTCAAGCTTCAATTTTGAAGCCGGTACATCCACCTTTTCCGCCCTGACCATATTCGAGTTTCTTAGTCTTGTGAGCAATTCTGAAATCGGATCTGTCATCATAACTCTAAATTAAAATTAAAAAATCAAAATGTAAAATTAAGGAATTACCTGTATGAATTAAAAATCAGCCCTTCCGCAATTTTATTTTTTACATTTTAATATTTAATTTTTTTCTCCCTCCTACCAGCTTGATTTTGTTACGCCCGGGATCTGCCCGTTCAATGCGAGCCCCCTGAAACATATCCGGCACATCCCAAATTTTCTGAGATACGCCCTGGGCCTCCCGCAGATTTTGCATCTGTTATACGCCCTGACCTCGAACTTGGGCTGCCGCTTTACCTTTTCGATCAAACATGTCTTTGCCATTAAAACTCCACTTGTTAAAATTAAAACTTAAATATCAAAATGTAAAATCAAGGAATTTCTCATATGATATAAAAGTTATTTCTTTCCTTAACTTTAATTTTTGCATTTTGATTTTTGAATTTTCACTTTCTAAACGGCATCCCCAAATGCTTTAGCAGGGACTTGCATTCTTCATTTGTCTTTGCCGTAGTCACAATTATAATATCCATGCCGTAAAAACTCTCGACCTTGTCATATTCAATTTCCGGGAAAATAACCTGTTCTTTAACACCGAATGCATAATTGCCTCTGCCGTCAAATGCCTTTACAGAAACTCCATTAAAATCCCTTATACGCGGCAACGCAAGACTGATGAACTTATCGAGGAATTCATACATCCTGTCGCCCCTGAGCGTGACCTTGCAGCCGATCGGCATGCCGGCCCTGAGCTTATAAGTCGCGATTGATTTTTTGGCCCTTGTTGTTACGGGCTTCTGCCCTGTTATGGAAGCCAGTTCCTTTACTGCGGAATCCAGCAATTTTATGTTCTGGACCGCTTCACCCATGCCCACATTGAGGACAATGTGGGTCAGTTTAGGCACCCGCATTACATTCTTAAAGGAATACTCTTTCATGAGAAGCGGTACGATTTCTTTTTTATATTTTTCTTTCAATCTTGCCATAAAATTAATCTATAACCTCTCTGCATTTTTTGCACGTTCTGACCTTTGTGCCATTTTCCAGGATCTTTTGCCCTATCCTCGTCGGCTTGTCACATTTAGGACAAAGCAGCATAACATTGGCACGGCGAATGGGGGACTCACGTTCAATGATCCCGCCCTGTGAATATTTCTTGCTTGGTTTCATGTGCCTCTTTATCATGTTAAGGCGTTCGACCAATAGCATTTCCTTTTCAGACAGAACACTAAGCACTCTGCCCCTCTTGCCTCTTTCATCCCCGCTTATTACAGCGACTGTATCATTTTTCTTGATTTCCAAGCTCACCTTTTCTCCTGTCTGTTGAATAAGTAATTAAGTCATTAAGCAATTAAGTAATTAAATTTCAGATTTTGTCTCACAATGACTTAATGACTCAATTACTTAATTTCCTGCTTTAAATCACTTCCGGTGCCAGCGAAACAATCTTCATGAACTCTTTCCACCTCAGTTCACGGGCGACCGGCCCGAAGATCCTTGTGCCAAGAGGGTCACCTTCCGCATTTATAAGCACGACAGCGTTCTGATCAAATCTGATATAAGAGCCGTCAGATCTTCTCTCTGCCTTTCTTGTTCTTACTACGACAGCCTTGGCCACCGCGCCCTTTTTGATATTGCCTGCAGGCAGGGCCTCCTTAACGCTGACAACCACAATATCCCCTATACCAGCATACTTCCTGTGCGAGCCTCCCATCACCTTTATGCACTGCACCTTTTTGGCCCCTGAATTGTCAGCGACCACTAATATACTCCTTAACTGTATCATTTATTTTCCTTATCAACGATTTCCAATACCCGCCACCTTTTGTCCTTACTGAGCGGTCTTGATTCGACAATAGAGACCATATCTCCGGTCTTGCATTTATTTTCTTCATCATGCGCCTTGAATTTTGCGACTTTTTTGATGGTTTTCCTGTAAAGCGGGTGCTGGGTCAGCCTCTCCACAACTACCACAACCGTCTTGTCCATTTTGTCGCTTACTACCTTACCTGTATGAATCTTCTTTGGCATCTCTACCTTCCTGTTTCAGAGTTAAAAGTTATGAGCTTTGATCAAAAAATGATAACCTGGAATCTCCCTTTAACTTTTGGCTTTTAACTTTTCGCTTTTAAGAGTTAATACCCTCGCTATATCTCTTCTGACCCATCTTATTCTGAGCGGATTCTCTATCTCGCCCGTCGCCTTCTGGAACCTTAAATTAAATAGTTCTTTTCTGAGTTTTGTTTCCTCATCATTGAGTTCTTCCGGGCTAAAATTTTTTAATTCTGCAAGTCGCTTATCCATGTTATATCACTTCTTTTCTTTTAACAAATTTTGTTGCTATGGGGAGCTTATAAGAAGCAAGCCTCATGGCCTCCCGCGCCAGATCTTCGCTAACACCGGACATCTCGTAAAGCACTTTCCCCGGCTTAATAACTGCAACCCATGACTCAGGCGCTCCTTTTCCTTTACCCATTCTTGTTTCAGCCGGTTTTTTTGTTAAAGGTTTATCAGGAAAAATCTTTATCCAGAGTTTGCAGCCCCTTTTGGCATGCCTTGTAATGGCAATTCTTGCCGACTCTATCTGCCTGTTTGATATCCAGCCCGGCTCCAGGGCTTTCAATCCGTATTCGCCAAACGATACTTCAGCGCCCCTGTATGCCTTGCCGTTCATACGGCCTTTCATCATCTTTCTGAATTTAACTTTTTTGGGTACTAACATTAATGACCTTTCTTAAACAGCGGCTTCTGCTGTCGTTCCTAATTCTGAAGCCGGCATAGATGTGAGTATCTCACCTCTGTATATCCAGACCTTTACCCCGATCCTTCCAAATGTCGTCTTAGCCTCAGCTGCACCATAATCTATATCAGCCCTGAAAGTGTGGAGCGGCACCCTTCCCTTCCTGTACCACTCAGCCCTTGCTATTTCAGAACCAGCCAGCCCGCCTGAACAGGATATTTTAATTCCAAGGGCTCCAAATCTTAATGCCGATTGAATAGCCTTCTTCATGGCCTTTCTGAAGGCCACTCTTTTCTCAAGCTGCAAT
>JACQXH010000026.1 GCA_016208845.1 Nitrospirota bacterium
CATTGGGGTCCCATGATACTGTGTATTGGTTAAGATAATAATTCGGTGAGACCCAAGCGGTAGGCCCAAGTATATACGACTTTAACGGAAGCATAAAATTATTGTTAGCTGCCTGTATATCCTCAAGTTCCTCATCGAGCATGTCCCCCGTTGCTTCTAACCGTGGATTTTGATTTACTGACACAAACTGATGTGCATAATCGCGGGCTGATACATACGCGTCGCCTAACAACAGATTCTGCTTTATCAATCCGTTCCAAATGTAAAACAGAAAGGTTGAGACAGGTGATATGGAATACTCCATTTTTCTATGCCCGTTTAACTGACAAAACGAATTAGTTTGCGGCCGGTTTTGCATCCAGGTCAGACAGGACGCCCAGTCCATGCCAAGTGATGCATCTTTGCAGTCAAGACTGAAATCAACTCCTTCCATATAGGTTATCCCATCACAGGTAAGATTCACAATATCATTCATGCGTGTACGTTTGGAACAATACCAATTAACTTTATAAAAAGGGTCATAACAATTGCCGGGATAATAGTCTGAAGGATATTCAAGGCTGTCCGGCTCCAGCAAAGGAGCAACCAATAATGGATCATTTAAAGATGTACCCTTAATGAAACTAAATGAATAGAGGTCTGGTTCTATCCACCATGTTCCGAAGGACGCATTTCGGTTATAGGAAACCTCGTCACCCTGACTTGCTGCAAGTAAAGACCACCGTCCATCATAAGGCAGTACAGATGCAAAATCGTCTATAAAAGACCCAGAATAACAGGCATCAATGATAACAATTATCTTATGCGCCGGGTCAGCCTGAAGATAACTATTCACCCAGTTGGCAAGCTCATGTGCCGTGACATAACCATTGGTTTGAGAAGGATTGAGGAAGATCGTATCATGACCTCCATGATCCATAAAAGAGATGATCAAAAGGTCTGCATCACTTCCCCAGGACATAATTGCACTTGCAAAATTATCTCTTGAAGCATAGTCCGTTACCCTATAATTATCCTGGAAGGTCTCAGGACTAAGGTATTTGATTGAATTTTTGCTCCATCCTGCATCAATTATGAACATATCGTATATGGTGTCTGCCGCACGCTTATTATTAATAAAGTTTGGGTCATTTACAGTTATTTTCCCTAAGACATTAATAAATTTTGTTCCTCCTGCGTTCGCAATAACCGGGGATAAAAATATAAGGCACAAAACAAGCACATATAATCTGCTCAATTTAGACATAATTCTTCGCTCCTCTCTACGTCTGATAAATTAACAAATAGCATTGAAAACATAAAAACATAATAGGCCTGTTTTAAAACAATTTTCATAATCCCCCATGTGAAATAAAACGTATTGAAAAACTATCGGTTATTAAGATAAATGACCCATACAATAAATCAGAAAACGTTTCAGGCAATTATTTATTTTTAATATTTTATTATGAATGTCAAGAAAATAAATATGAACTTAAATTTGGTATGATTTGGGAAGAAGTTACTGGGATAGGAATATTGACTCTTCAGTTTAATTGATCAATTAAACCTCCCCGGCAAAAAAATTCTCTCTCTTTTCCCGTCCTATCGTTGTCGAAGGGCCGTGTCCGGAATAAACAGCAGTATCATCAGGCAGATCAAGCAGTCGTTTAAAGGAGGCCTTGATTTTATTTACATCTCCTCCGTAGAAATCAGTCCTGCCGACTGAACCCTGAAAGATCGTATCTCCTGTGAAAACTACTCCGCTGCCGTAAATACAGATACCTCCGGGACTGTGTCCGGGAGTATGCAGGACCTTAAACTCCAGCCCCCCTGCCCTCACTGTGTCTCCTTCATTCAAGAAACCGTCAGGCTCCGGCAGATCATCAAGATCATAGCCCCAGAAAGCAGCCTGGTCTTTGGCGCCATTGTACAATTCAGTCTCTTCCTTATGGATAAAGACCTTTGCGCCGGTTTCTTTTTTAATGTCACCGACAGCGCCTACATGATCAAAATGCGCATGAGTGAATATAATAGTTTTAACTTTGAGACCGTTATCCTTAATTACATCAATTATGCGGTCCGGCTCATCACCCGGGTCAATGACAAGGGCCTCTTTTGTTTTCTCATCTCCCACGATATAGCAGTTTTCCTCGAGCGGCCCGACAACCAATTGTTTAATAATCATTATATCTCCTTAAATTGTTGATAATAGATGCATGATACATGATACACAACACATAATTCCTGATATTTTTTTCCTTCGTCATGTATCCTGAATCCTGTATCCTAATGCGGTCTTTCTTTTTTCCAAAATTTCATCAAATACTTCAACTCCTCGCTGCCGAGCAGATACATAATCAAAACATAAACAGCCACAAACAGCGTGATAATGCCGGAAAGCATCCCTGCCTTCTCCATGATCCGGCCGCCCTGTGTCCACATATCTCCCCTGATGATCAACCAGCATGCAAAGCCTGTCATCGCAGAAGCCGCAGATATTTTAACAAAAGACCCGGCTATTCTTATTCCATCAATCCTTCCGAGTTTTTTTCTGAGCATAAAAAAGAGTATTATGAAATTAGCCGATGAGGCTATCGCATTGGCAAGTGCCAGCCCGCCGTGCTTCAACGGTTTCATCAATATAAAACTGAAAATAATGTTCGTTAACATTGCCATAACAGCTATCTTCACAGGCGTTTTTGTGTCCTGCATAGAATAGAAACATGCTGTAACTATCCTGACTCCGACGATCGCCCATATCCCGAAAGAGTAGAACAGCAGGGCCTGTGCTGTCCCGACAGTTGCTTCATAACCCCACACGCCCCTCTGAAAAAGGATATTCACTATAGGCTCTCTCAAAGATATCAAACCTGCCATAGCAGGCACTGTCATAAAGAAAAGCATCCTTAATGCAAAAGAAAAATCACTTTTCAGACTGCCGAGATCTCCTTTTGCCGCATGCTCGGAAAGCGTCGGAAGAACCGCCATGCCCATTGCGACACCGAATATGCCGATCGGGAACTGAATAAGTCTCATTGAATAATAAAGATATGTAATGCTTCCTTCTGAAAGGTAAGACGCGAGTATTGTGCTTATGAAGATATTTATCTGCGCAACGGCCATTCCCATGGTCGCGGGGATAACAAGTAAAGACATCTTCTTTAGTCCCGGATGCCTGAAATCAAAATCCGGAGCAAGGGAGTATCCATTTCTAAAGAAAGAAGGTATCTGAAATGCGAACTGTATAAGGCCTCCCAATGCAACCCCAATAGCAACCGCGATTACCGGCTGATCTATCCTATGCACAAGAACAAGGATCGCGGCGATTGTAACTATATTCAATACAGCAGGCGCAACCGAGGGAGTAAAAAAAATACGTCTTGTGTTCAAGGCTCCCATTACAAGAGCTGCAAGGCTTATGAACAGCAGAAAAGGGAACATAACCCTTGTGAGAAGGACAGTCAGGTTAAATTTATCAGGAATACTTACAAAACCCGGCGCAATTACTGCCACAATTGCAGGCGCAAAGATTATCCCGGCAATACAGATTACACCTACCAATATGGCAATAAACGTGAATGTGATCCTGACAAGCCTGCCAGCCTCTTCCTTGCCTTGCTTGGTTTGATATTCTGTAAGAACGGGTATAAATGCAGAGGACATGGAGCCTTCAGC
>JACQXH010000263.1 GCA_016208845.1 Nitrospirota bacterium
AATAATAAAATCGACCTCCCTGCCATCCTTGGTCCGCCAGTAGTAAAGCGGCGGATTGTTGATCCCCTGAGAAAGCAGGTGGCAGTGTATTTGATTAAACGCATATGTTTCCCATAGTGCCCCTGCCATAGGAGAATTGACTGTATCCTGCCAGGAATAAAGACCCATAAGGTTAGCGGCGAGTCCAGTGTCCAGGAAATAGAGCTTTGGCGACTTAACAAGCCTCTTGCCAAGACTTCTGTGATAGGGCTCAAGCAGATGGATCATATGAGATGCCTCAAGCACCGAGATCCACGCCTTTATGGTATTGGGCGCCACCCCAACATCCCTTGAAAGGTCGGCAAAAGAGAGTGTTTGTGCTGTCCGGATGGCTGCAGCCCTGAGAAAACGATTAAAGTCCCTTAAGCTGCCGACATGCATTATATTTCTTACATCCCTCTCAAGGTAGGTCGATATATATGAAGGGTACCAATGCTGCCGGTTAATATCCTTATCCGCATAAAGAGCCGGGAAACCTCCGGTACTTATGTAATCCTCAATAGAAGCAATTCGCTTTCCACGATCAAGCTCATGAGCAGACAATGGCTGAAGATTGACTATCCCACAGCGTCCAGCCAGGCTTTCAGAAAGATTCTGCATGAGCGGAAAGCTCTGTGAGCCTGTAATGAAGAATTGTCCTTTTTGTTTTGCTTTATCAACTGCCAGCTTAATATGCCTGAAGATATCGGGCGCGTACTGTGCCTCATCTATAATGGCCGGACGCTTCAAAGAATCAATGAAGTCCTGTGGCGCATTTACAGCTTCTGCAGCCCGGGCAGGGTCATCCAATGTGACATAGGAATAATCAGGGAAAAGGTGGTTTAAGATGCTGGTTTTTCCTACCTGACGGGCACCGGTGACGAAGACTGCCGGGAATTGCTTACTGAGATCTCTGATCAAGTTTTCGGCGTCTCTCTTTATCCACATGCGGATATTATGCATTTAAATTGCCGAAATGTCCAGCGACATATTTTATTTCAGCTTAAGATCGGTACTGCACCTGTCAGAAGGAAGGGGCAAAGGCACAGATGTCCCGGAATTCTTTATGCTCCGGGCTGATCTGCGGCAGGACGTTTGTTCTTTCTCAGACAACCACTACGGAATCATCTATGCCAAACTCGTTCGGAATATATTTGTCAGCCTTCCAGTCATTCTCCCATCGAGTGCCGTCAATCAGGTATTTGAATCTGTACTCCCTCCCAGCCGCCAGATCAAGTGTTACAGTGAAGTCGCCATTCTTTGATCTCTTCATGGGGATTCCGATCTGATCCCAGTTGTTGAACTCACCAACAAGCGCTACGAATTTAGCTTCAGCCGCCGCCTCTTTTGGCAATCTGAACGTAACCTTGCACACGGGCCTGGTCTTCAGGTATTGTTTTGAAATCCCGGCATTTTGGGGTTCAGTTAAGATATCTTCTACAAAGGGCTTTACTTTCTTCACCTTGCTGCTCACCTTTTTCATCGGATTCTCCATGATCTTTTCTTTTAATGTGTCAACTGGCTTCAGGGCCTGCAATATTCTGTCAGAAGATGTATTATTATAATCGCGTATTTTTTCAAATATGTCTTTTTTTATTTTTTCATCCGCCGCCCTGAACATGATTCCTGCCAGGCATTTATGCTCAAGCGGTTTCTTCCACACTACCGCTCCTGTAACAGATATAAAAGCTCCTTTCTGGGGAAATTTCAATCTGAATTCGAGCTGGTCTCTGAGTTCAAAATCCATAGCATTCGACTCGAAGCTGAACCCGTCGTAGGAAAAATCTTTCGTTAACCCCCAGGAATAATTGGCTGTTTCTTTTGCAGGTTTAAACTCCATAATTAAGGGCACATCATATCTTGAGAACTTCCTTTTCTCATCTAACATTTCACACTTCCTTTTTTATATTGTTTATATATTGACAGGTATTATAAGCATTATATCAAATAGGGATTGAAAGTCAATAGCCACAGACAAACACGGACACAAAGAAATATTTTGCCACGGATGAACACGGATCTGCCTGTCGGCAGAAAGACACGAAAATTGAATGAAGTTAAGAAAAGAGATGATAAAAAGTTTAGAATAATAACTTCTTAAGCTCCTATCTTCATAATTTCTTATTTATTAATCTGTGTTCATCCGTATTAATCCGTGGTTAACCTTTTTTATAAAAGTGGTTCTCTATGTCCTTGCCGGCGGGTAGGCCCATCTGCAACAAAATTTCTTTTATGAGGATAACCGGGGGTTTAGTGTTTGCTTTTCTTCTCTCTGTACATCTGCTTATCTGCCTGGGAGATCAGGACATTTATTGAAGCGGGATGCGCGGGATCGAAGTGAGAAAAGCCCATGCTGATTGACAACTCGTAGGGCCGCTTTGCCCGCGTGTTATGGTTGTTTATATTGCGCTGGATATTTTCAGTGATTGTTCTTTCGATATCACGACTTCTAGCTTCGACAATAAGCACAATGAATTCATCACCGCCGGTCCGGCTTATGATGTCCGAAGACCGGAATGTTTTCTGCAGGATCGCCGCGATATCAACTATTGCCATGTCTCCTGACTTATGGCCATACTGATCATTGATAGATTTCAGGTCATTAAGGTCGATGTAAAGCATGGAAAAAACCCTCTTGGTCCTTTTTGCGATAGCATGCTGTTTTTCCGCAAGCGCAATGAAACCGCGCCGGTTAAGAAGCCCTGTGAGTTCATCTGTTACAGATGTCTTGTGAAGCTTTTCCTCTATCTTCTTGCGCTCTGTAATGTCCCGGACCGAACCGACAGAGTACCAACTGTCATTTTTTTTAAACACGGAGATGGAAAGCTCGATAGGAAACCGTGATCCGTCTTTTTTTGTAGCATTTAAATCAAGGGTCCTGCCCACAACTTTACACCATCCGGTCTTTTCAAACTCAGGCAGCTGCAGAAAATATTGCTGCATCGCCTCCCTGGATACAAGCAATCGATGCAGTTCTTTGCCTATCACTTCGCCCTGAGTGAAACCGAACATCTTCTCCGCGGATTTATTGAAAAATGTAATTATTCCCTTACCGTTAATAACTATGATAGCATCAAGGGACGAGCTGGAGATCGCCGTTGCCATAGCCTCCTGCTCCCTGATATCCATTTCCGAGGCTATCCGTTCAGTAATATCACTGTCAGAGCCCCTGTAGCCCATTAAATCACCGTTATTGTCCAATATCGGGATGCCGCTGGTGGACAGCCACACGGTTTTTCCGTTTTTATGAATGTTGCGGTTTATAAACTCCCTGATAGGCTGTTTTGCCGCAAAGGCCTCAAAGGCGGCTTTTTTTAAATCCTCTCTGTCAGCCTGATAAAACAGGTCATAAAAGTGCTTACCGAGTATCTCACTAGGTGAATATCCCAGTATCTTTTCAACGACCGGGCTTGAATACGTGTACTTACCACCCGCATCTACCTCCCAGACCCACTCAAGAGCATTTTCAGAGATATCTGAAAAACGTCTCTCACTTTTGTGAAGTTCTTCCTCCATGCGTTTACGGGCTGTAATATCACGGCCTATCTCGACTGTTCCGGTGCAGACGCCTTTGCCGTCATATATCGGGGTCGAGCTGAAGAGGTAATAACCATTGAGGTTTTTTTCAAAGAGCTCATTGAACTGCTGTTTGCCTGTAGAGATGCTCAAATGGTGAGGGCAGTAGGAAGGAGGCTCTGAGGCATTGTGAAAGACCTCGTGGCATTTCTTCCCTATAAGGCTTTCACGGTCAACTCCAAGTTTATCAGCAAGCGCCTTGTTCGCCTTTACGATATTAAAATCAGGATCTATCTCAGCCATTATGTCAGGCATGGCGTCAAATATCTGCTGCCATCCGTTTTGCGCGCCTGAAATCTCTTTTATGCGCTTTTCATTAAGATGTTCACGTTCTTTCATATTTTAAAAAACCTCTGACAATATCATCATTCTGACGCCCTTATCTCAGCTATACTTTCTATAGGGACCACGATCCATCCGTCCTCAGAAATAATAAATACTTCTTTTTCGCTGACTTCGACAAGCCGGCCCTTATAAATGATGTTCACGGCATTTACTGTCACGTCTTTGCCTATAAGGTCCTGCATTACGCCTTTCTCTGAAGATTATTTACCACTTCAGCACCGAAAAGAAATATACATGACGAATAATAAAACCACACAAGAAAAAGTATAAACGTGGTCAGGGAACCGTAAATCGTTCCTAAATGAGTTACGTTCCTGACATACCACGTAAAAAAATATTTAGCCGCCTCCCACATGACCGTTACCAAAAGAGCTCCTTTAAAGGCATTAAGCCAGGATATCCTGATCCTGGGTATAATGACATATATTACAGTAAAGGTAAGAAATACTAAAATAAAAGGCATTATATATCTAAGAAGAATGTCTGTCTTAAGACCGGTTTTAAGGCCGAGAAAATGCGCCAGATAATTTTTTGCAAGGACCACGACCGAACTTGCGGTAAAAGAGAAAAGCAGGAATATA
>JACQXH010000027.1 GCA_016208845.1 Nitrospirota bacterium
TCGAGCGGGCTGAAGTGGCGACGTGAAAGCTATATGCACTAAATGCATCAACGTCCCCAAAAGCTTCCCCAAAAGCTTCTAAAGCTTCTTCCATATCGCTCACGGAGAAATAATTTTGATCTGAACCTTATCTTTCAAGATCATCTCGGTCCTTCCTTTATATTGAGTAATAATGCCGGTTACATCAACGGTCTTGCCCCAGTAGACATCCGAAGGGCGTGGCGGGAAATTGCCTTTATCCGCCGCAAAGATCACCGCGGCAAAATTATCATGATCTTTATAATCATTCTTGCTGTTCAAATAAACAGTATTGCCGCTGTCATGGGATCTCCGGACAAAGAACCTCACTGTCTTATGACTGCCAATGTGCTGTGAGGCATTCCCAGGGCATATGGTCCCTGCCTTTCCGCAGTTGCCGGCAATGGCCTCGTTCCTCTGGATCTCCCTTTCCCATATCATCTGTTTTTCTCTGTCCCACAGGCCGCGATCATTGTCCCTCGCTTTCCTCTCGTATTCTCTGAACTCATCCATATATTCAAAGGGATATCTTGTATATGCAAAACCATAGCCCTGTTTGATCAGCTCCGCATTAACAAAAAAACCGTCCGGCCTCCAGACATATCTGAGCAGTCTGTTGTATTTATCGACATCCTGGGTCTTGTCTATGCCTTGTCTGAGACAGACGGTCCGGCCCTCTATCCAATCTCTTAATTTCCTTGAGGCCTCTCTGCCAAACCATTGAATATCTGTTGAAGCCCTCACTGTCTCAGGAGTGTCAACGCCAAGCAGCCGTACTCTCTTGTCTCCGGGTATTTCAAACGTGTCGCCGTCGATCACCCTGAGGACCTTCTGGTTGTCACAATCTGTTTTTTGCCGGCTTAATGACGAGGCATGCGTAAGGTGAGGGGGATACTGCAGGAAGACAAACAGAACCACAAAGACAAAGATCGCATATTCATGTTTTGAGTTTTGATTTTTTAATGGCATGTGCTGCATGAAGATGAACTGCACGATGAACAACCGGAGCCTGAAGACGAGCCCTGTTTTTGGACCCCGCTCATGCCGAACCGGGAGAACTTCTTTTTTATATTTTTTGAAGTGCATTTGGGGCATGAAACCTCAGCACTTGACCCATAGACCAGTTTTTCGAACTCATTCCCGCATCCTTCGCATTTGTATTCAAAAATCGGCATCGTAACCCCGTTCAATATCAAAATGTAAATATCAAAAATCAAAATTAAGGGGTAAAATTTAAATTAAATAAATCCCTTAATTTTACATTTTGCATTTCAATCTTTGATTTTATTTCGGCACTTTCTCCCAGTCTTTCAGAAATTTATCAATCCCTATGTCTGTCAAAGGGTGTTTGCACAGCTGTTCAATAACAGAATAAGGGATCGTCGCGATGTGGGCGCCCATTCGCGCGGCGTCTGCTACATGCAATGGATTCCGGACGCTTGCCACAATGACCTCGGTCTTAAAATCATAGTTGTCGTAGATCTCAAGTATCTGTCCCACAAGGTCCATTCCATAATGGCTGATGTCGTCGAGCCTTCCCACAAACGGACTGACATAAGTCGCGCCTGCCTTGGCTGCCAGCAGGGCCTGATTAGGCGAGAAGATAAGGGTTACGTTGGTCTTGATGTTAAGGCCTGAGAGTTTTTTCGTGGCCTTAAGGCCGTCCCGGGTCATGGGTATCTTTACAACAATGTTCTTGTGTATCTTTGAGAGTTCCACGCCTTCTTCTATCATCTTATGGGCATTCAGGCTCACCGCTTCTGCGCTTACCGGTCCGTCTACTATTTCGCAGATCTCTTTGAGCAGTGATCCCGGTTTTTTGTTTTCTTTTGATATGAGAGATGGATTTGTTGTAACCCCGTCAATGACCCCGAGGTCCCATGCGTCTTTTATCTCTTTTACATTTGCGGTGTCAATAAAGAATTTCATTAAGTCCCCCCTGAAAATATTAAAAATTAACCACAGAGGACACAGAGAGTATTGAAAATAAATGAGTTAAAAGAAAGTCTATCCCCTTCCCTCTGTGCACTCTGTGTTTTCATGTCTTCTCCTCTTTATTTTTACAACTTTCGACATTGCCCGTGAAAGAATAAATTATTATAGCAATAATCTTAAGAAAAATGATCTTTTTTCGTGTGCATTCCCTCGGCAACCAGCTCGACAATGTGCATTATCCTGATCCTGGAATTGGCCTGTCTATTCAAATCCTCAAGCTGCATCATGCAGCCGGGGCAGGAGGTGACAACCGTATCGGCCCCTGTATTAAGAATGTTCCGGATCTTTTTCTCTCCAATTGTTCTCGAAAGATCCCTGAAATCAAGACTGAAAAAACCCCCGAAACCGCAGCACTCCCCAGGGTTCTGCATCTCAATAAGATGAGCGCCCTGAATATTTTTAATGACCTTCCGGGGCTCCTCCGTGATACCGAGTCCGTACCGGAGATGGCATGGGTCATGGTATGTAAGGGCCCTGTCTGCAATGGCGAGATCAGCGGTAATGTCATTGCTGATAAAGAATTCGTTTATATCCATAACCCTGTCTATGCTGTCGCCCACAAGTGCCGGGTATTGATCTTTTATGGTCATAGTGCAGGTAGGGCACATGCTGATCACGGCATCGGTCCTGAGTTTGCTGAAGAGTTCAATGTTCTTTCTGGCGAGCTGTGCAGCCTCTTCATCAAGACCAAAAGACCTCAGAGGTGCTCCGCAGCAAACCTCTCCTTTAAGTATGACTACTTCATAGCCTTTAGCAACAAGTATTTTCATCAATATGCCGCCAAGATGCTGATAAAGATAGAGTCCATCCTCGGCAGGGAATATTTCACTGCTGTTCTTATAAAGCGTCCTCTTTTATAAACATCCTTCAGGGCTGTCCTGCCCCGATATACGGCTTCAGAGATATTTATGCCTGTAGGACAGATATCTTTGCATGCCTCGCAGAGCATACAGCTGAAAATTTTATCAGAAAGGTTTATTGTGGGCGCAAGCCTGCCCTCTGTAAGCGCGCCGAGCATCGCAACTCTGCCCCGCGCCCCCATTGTTTCATCAAGGGCTGACATGTAAGTAGGGCATAAGGCCTTACAGGCCCCGCAGCGGACACATCTTGAAAGGTCGTTTAAATTATTCATGACTTCCAATTCTATTTAATTTCTTTCAGATTTAACCACAGATGAACACAGATAGGATAAAAACATATAGTCATTTCATAATTTACCCAACAGATGAAATATGGCCTTTTTGTTGATAATAAAAATCCGTGTTAATCCGCGTAAATCAGCGGCGAATTAATTTATTTAGGTTCATTCATGCTCCCGCTTGTCTGCGCGAGAGTTCCCGTATATCGTTCTTTGTCATTCCTGCATCGAGCAAAGGGCTGAGCACCCCCATCTCTGCTGCTGCGCGTCTTCCCGGCCTGTGGTCCATCAGGTCGTCAGCATTTGTGCCGTCAATCACGAATGAAAAATTATTATTAGCAGCTATATCCTTAAGTTTTCCGAAAAGTTCTTTTTTGCAGTAATAACATCTGTCAGGCGGATTGTCCGAGAAACTCTTATTGCTGAGCTCCTCGGTGAAAATTATCCTGTGCTCAATATTCAGGGCTGAGGCCGTTTCCCCGGCAGAAAGAAGTTCTTCCTGAGTGAGTGTTTCTGATGACGCAGTGACTGCAAGGACCCGGTCCATGCCTGCCATGGAGGACGCCTTAACAAGGAAAGTGCTGTCAACACCGCCAGAATAGGCGATGACGGCACTTTTCATCTGTTTGAGGTTTGTTTTGAGAGCTGTGAATTTATCATCTAAAGTCATTTAATTAGAATGGTAAAAAGTCAGGTTGTTTAGACTGTAGTCTGTTAGGTAACAGGTTATTTAGGTTATTAGTCTGTAGTCTTTTAGCTAAACGACTAAACACCTACAGACTATCCACCTGAGCAGTTTCTGGCTTTTTATAAAGTTACAATGTCGTAGTATTCCTGATGATAATTCTTGTCTGCCTTTACAATGCTTTTAAAGCCGTACATTACCTCTATCTCTTCAAGCCTGTCCCTTTCTTCCTCATAGAGCAGGTCTGCGACATTGGGATGGGCTGTTATCATTATCTTTCCATTTTTTCTCGTATTGCCGATCTTTCTGAGCTGACGTATAATTTCGTAACACACTTTCCCGTACACGTTTTCTTGTCATCTGTATAAGGCCCAATTCCGAGACTTGAAGTATTGTGCTCTTGGCCCTGTCTTTACTCATCGCTTCCTGAAACGCAGTAAAAAGTTTATTCCTGTTCTCCTCTTTTTCCATATCTATAAAGTCCAGTATTATAATTCCGCCAAGGTTGCGGAGCCTTATCTGGTAGGCGATCTCCCTCACAGCTTCAAGGTTCGTTTTAAGCAGGGTGTCTTCCAGTGTTGCCTTGCCGACATATTTGCCGGTATTTACGTCGATCGCTGTCAATGCCTCTGTCTGGTCAATAACAATGTATCCGCCTGATTTTAACCAGACGCGCCTGCCGAGCGCTTTTGGTATCTCGAGTTCTATTCCATAAGCCTCAAAGATAGGTTCAGGCCCATCGTAGTGTTCAATTTTATATATGAGTTTCGGGAAGTATGTATTAACGAATTCCACCAGTCTTTTATATTCGTCCTCTGAGTCTATTGTGAGCTTTATGACTTCATGCCCGAGCAGGTCTCTGACGCTCCTGAAGGCGAGGTCCAGATCACTGTACAGCAGGCGGGGGGCGCTGACTTTATCTTTTTTGTTCTGTATATTTTCCCAAAGGAGCATCAGGAAATCTATGTCTTTTTTTATCTCATCTTCTGTGCAGCCCTCGCTCGCGGTCCTCACAATAAACCCGATATTTTGCGGCTTGAGACTGCTGACGATGTCTTTGAGCCGGGCCCTCTCTGTTTCGTCGGCGATCCTTCTTGAGATGCCTATGTGTTCCACCCCGGGCATCAGCACAAGATATCTTCCCGGAATGGTTATGTAAGATGTCACCCTGGCGCCTTTGGTGCCGATAGGGTCTTTCGCCACCTGCACCAGGACCTCCTGCCCCTCCTGAAGGAGATCCTCTATAGGCAGATGCAGGTTCAGGGTTTCTTCAATATCTTCGCCAAAGACATGATCATCAAAATTTGAATATACGTCTGCAACATGCAAAAAGGTGGCCTTTTCCAATCCAATATCTACGAATGCAGACTGCATGCCCGGAAGTACCTTCACGACTTTGCCCTTATAGACATTTCCGACCATGCTTATATCTTTTTTGCGTTCGATATGTAATTCAGCAAGCTGGCCCAATTCGAGAAGCGCCACCCGGGTCTCTTCAGGATTGGCATTAATGATTATCTCATTGTTCATTTCTCTTATCCTCCATCGGGTCTATCCATCCTTTATTATTATACCCATAAAGAGCAATTCTTTTTATGGGCAGTGCATGCAGGGCTTCGGAAGGCCTGCGGAACAATTCCTTCAATACCTCGAAAAGCCTGACCCTGACGCCGGTTATGTCTGATAAAGTGAGATTAAGCCACCCGTCCCTGATCTCAATTTTTTCGACCATCGGCCTTATATCGATCATCTTTTCCTCCCTCTTGATAATACAATCCGGACGGCCCATAAATGAATTTATCGCCCCGGCGGTCTCATTGTCTACAGGTATTCTGTATTCATAGCGAGAGATAAAATTATCAAGAGACTGTCTTCTGTCAGCCAAATAAACCGCCTCCAGCGCTGCCAGACCCTCAGGCAGGCAGTTGTTCATTTTAGACAAGATATCTGAAGGCCCGGATAAGACACTCAACTCGATATCGAAATATTCATTTTCTCCTTCAACCCCTACAGGCAGCGGAGGGCCGAAAGAAATACCCGGATGCGGATGGAAACCCCTGGAATATACAAGAGGGATGCCTGCCCTGCACAGGGCCCGCAAAAAGGCTGTCATGACCTCGCGGTGCGAGAGAAAGTGCAGAGGCGCGGTCTTGGAGAATCTGACGCGGAATTTATACGTCTCTCGTACATCGTACCTCGTACTTCGTACTTCGAACGTCGTATTTCGTGCCTCGTCCTTCGTCCCGGTTTCACATGCGATGCCGCAGTTATGGCATGAGGACCTGCAATCAGGTGTCATCTCTTCCTGAAGTGATTTTTTATATTCTTCCTGAAGAAATTCCTTTGTTACACCAATGTCGATAAAATCCCATGGCAGTTCAGCGCTCATATCAAAGGAGCGCTCAGCATATTCGCATAGATCGATCCCGCTCTTTTCAGCGGCAAGCTGCCACTTTCGAAAATCAAAGCACTCTGACCATCCGTCGAACCGGCATTCTGACCGCCATGCATTTTCCAATAGAGTTGCGCACTTGCCGTCGCCTCTTGAAAATACCGCTTCGAGGAGGCTTGATTCAACATGCTGTCCTTTGAAATTGATCTTTCTTTTCCTGAATTCCCGTCTCAGCAGGTCCTGCTTTGACCGGAGCTCCCTGAAGGGCGCCTGGCCGAGCCATTGGAACGGCGTATACGGTTTTGGCACAAATGCTGAAATGCCTGCGTTGATATTTACGCGGCTGCCTGTCAGCTCCCGGCCTTTTCTCAGGGCTTTTTCTGTCATATCAATGATCCCTCTGACATCTCTTTCTGTCTCGGTGGGAAGCCCTATCATGAAGTAGAGTTTTATGTTCTGCCATTTTTCGCTGAATATTTTTTCGAGGGTATCTTCATATTCTTCGTCCGTA
>JACQXH010000028.1 GCA_016208845.1 Nitrospirota bacterium
ATATCAGAGAGGTACAGGAATTACTGGGCCATAAGAACGTTGAGACCACGATGATATACACCCATGTTATGAGATACATGGCTAATGCTCCCAAAAGCCCGCTTGACAGCCTTTACAAGGATGTACTGAAATGAAATCTATAAAAAGCATCTGACAACAGACGAACACGGACTTGCCTATGGCAGGTAACCACTAAAAAAAATAGTTTAACCACGGACTTGCCTGCCTGAAGCAGGTTAACACGGATGAACACTGATAGTCTTAAAAAGACATAGAGAGTCAGCGGGAGTCTGTGTCAGAAGGAATAAAAAAGATTTCTCCGTAATTTTATCCTCCTATCGCAGACATCGGCCGGTTGCATTTTTGAAAAATATCTTCTCTTATCATATGCCCCCTGGATTTTTGTTGAGCGGATAGTTTTAACTGACCGATTATTTCATCGTCTGCGGCATTATTTCGAAGAAGGCGCTTTATATCTATTTCATCGTCTGAAAACAGGCAAGGCCGCAGTTTTCCGTCTGCCGTAAGCCGGAGCCTGTTGCACGAAGAACAGAAATGATGGCTGATGGGGCTTATGAACCCTATGTCGCCGATGCCGTTCTTAAGCCTGAAGCCGCGGGACGGCCTGGACTTGTCCTGATCGGTCACCGGATAGAGTTTCTCAAATCTTTCTATTTGTTCTCTGATGCTGTCAGACGGCAAAAATCTGTCTTCAGACCAGGAGTCAATCATGGCCGTAGGCATGAATTCAATGAATCTGATTTTATACGGCTTATCAAGTGTAATCTTGGCGAAATCAACAACCTCGTCATCATTTACGCCTTTAATCACTACAGTATTAATCTTGATCGGATCAAAGCCAACACGTTCTGTTTCTTTAATGCCCTCCAGTACCTGCGCCAAATAGTCGCCGCCTGTTAAGCGTTTGTATCTTTGAGGGTTTAAAGAATCGAGGCTGATATTAATGCTTTTGATCCCGGCGCCGAGAAGGTCTGAAGCGAGTTCCTTAAGAAGAATGCCGTTGGTAGTTAGACTTATATCTTCTATCCCGCTGATCCCTGAAAGGGATCTTATAAACTCCACAACCCCTTTTCTGATCAAAGGCTCTCCGCCGGTTATCCTTATTTTTTTCATACCGTAATTTACGGCAAGGCGGACTACCCTTAAAATTTCCTCATATCTCAGGATTTCGTCATGCGGGATCAGGCGAAGATTTTTATTAGGCATGCAGTAAAAGCATCTTAAGTTGCATTTGTCTGTTATCGAAATCCTCAGATAATTGAGCTCCCTGTTATAGTTATCAATCAGACTATCCATAAAATACCTTTGTCCGGTGCTGATACGATAAAGCAATGATAATGAAAGAATGGCTGTTATACCTGAAATTTATGAGTATTTGGATTAGAATTTAATCATGCCGGTTGATATCTCCATATTTAACAAAGCCGTTACTGCTATTGAGGAAGGCAGATATGACGTCTTCACTTCTCTCCCCGGTTCATCCGGCGCATTATTGTTTTCAATGCTCAGACAGCCAGGCCTGCTTCTGTGCCGCAACGAAGACGCAGCCCGCGAGTTTCATTCAGACACGGTCTTCTGGTCTGATGCACTGGGCCTTGAGCCCCCGGTGCTTATCCCTTCAAGGGGGGACGATCTCCGTTTAAGAAATCTTGCACACGTCTATTCCGGCAAGACAAGATTTGTCACTTCTGTCGAGGCTGCGCTGTCTCCTCTCTGGCACATTGATAAATTCCCCGTGATCCGCTTATTGAGCGGTTCTAATATCGATAGAGACAGCTTCATTCAATCGCTGAAGATCAACGGTTATGCCCCGGTGCCTGTTGTTTCAGCGCATGGGGAAATGAGCATAAGGGGCGGCATACTTGATGTATTTCCGCCGGAAGAAGAATTTCCTGTAAGAATAGAATTTAGAAGGTGACGGGTTTAATGCCGGAGCAAGGGGGCCCGGAGGTTTTGGCCTCCTGCCCGTGGAACGTAAAGAAATCAAGGATTTGGCAGCGCGTATAAAAGAGCTTCACAGGCAATACTTTATATTTATCGTTTGCTCTTCTGACGGCCAGGCAAAGCGGTTAAAAGAATTATTTTATGAGAGCAGATCAGAGGTGCCGATACTGAAAAACAGCATTGCTGTCAATTGCTCTGAAAGCCCGGTGATAACGACAGGCGGACTTGGCAGGGGCTTTGTTTCCGGCAGCAGCATAATACTGACCGGAAGGGACATCTTTGGAGAAAAACCTGAGTTCAGGGCAATAAAAAAATCAAAGGTCTCAAGGCTGATATCATCTGTCGAGGACTTCAGGGAAGGTGATTGCTTAGTGCATGTCGAGCACGGCATCGGCAGATTCATAGGGATAAGAAAACAGAGGGTCGAAGACTATGAGGATGATTTTATCGTCATTGAATATCAGGGCGGCGGCAGGCTCTATGTACCGCTGGAGCGGATAGACCATGTCCGGAAATTTAATGCGCCGGAGGGTGTAAAACCGAAAATTGATACGCTTGGAGGAAAGACCTGGCAGAAGACCAGGCAAAGGGTCAAACAGAAGATAAGGGATATGGCCGAGAGGCTGTTATCAATTTATGCCAGGCGCTCTTCAGACCAGGGGCACGCCTTTTCAGGCGATACAGAACTTCACAGGGAATTTGACGGATTCTTCCCTTATGAAGAGACCGCCGATCAATTGACGTCTATCGAAGAAATAAAACGCGATATGGAAAATAAGGCCCCTATGGACCGGCTGCTCTGCGGAGACGTGGGTTACGGAAAGACAGAAGTGGTCATGAGGGCTGCATTCAAGGCAGTATATGATTCAAGGCAGGCTGCTGTTCTGGTCCCGACAACGATCCTTGCAGAGCAGCATTATGAGACCTTCAGGTCCAGATTTTCAGCTTTTCCCGTAAAGGTCGATTTTCTCAGCCGTTTCAAGAGCAAGTCAGAACAGAAAAAGACCCTGAATGCGCTTGCAGAGGGAAACATTGATATAATCATAGGCACTCACAGGCTTCTGGCTAAAGACGTAAAATATTTCAATCTGGGGCTCCTGGTAATAGACGAAGAACACAAGTTCGGGGTAGCGCATAAAGAAAAAATTAAAGCGCTCGCGACCAGCGTGGATGTGCTTACATTGTCTGCTACGCCTATTCCAAGAACTCTTCATATGGCGCTCTCAGGCATACGGGCCATGAGTGTAATTGAGACCCCGCCCGAGGACAGGATGGCCGTGAAAAGCATTGTAACGAGATTCAACCCTCAGACAATTAAAGAGGCGCTTCAGAAGGAACTTGACAGAGGCGGACAGGCCTTCTTTGTCCATAACCGTATTCAGGACATCTTCAAGATGGCGAATTCCATTAGAGAACTGCTGCCTTATGCAAGAATATCAATAGCCCATGGGCAGATGATGGAAAAGGAGTTGGAACATGTCATGAGGTCCTTTTTCAGGAAGGAGGTTGACGTACTTGTGTCAACTGCAATTATCGGTTCGGGCCTCGACATACCCAGTGCCAATACAATAATCATCAACCGCGCTGACAGGTTCGGGCTTGCGGATCTCTACCAGTTAAGGGGACGGGTGGGGCGCTCCAGTGTGAAGGGTTACTCATATTTCCTTATTCCGGGAGAGGATATTATCACAGAAGATGCGCGGAAAAAACTTGAGGCGATCCAGGAGCTGAGCTATCTGGGAGCTGGTTTCAGGCTCGCATTAAAAGACCTCGAGATCAGAGGCGCGGGAAATCTGCTTGGCGCTGAACAGTCCGGGCACATAGAGGCCATTGGCTTTGATCTCTACATGGAAATGCTCGAATCCGCTGTCGCAGAGTTAAAAGGAGAACGGGCTGCGCCCAAGATCGATCCTGTCCTTGACCTCAGGATAACAGCCGTCATACCCGAATACTATATCGAAAATCCCGATCTCAGGCTGGGCATTTACAGAAAAATATCATCCGCCAGAGAAATAAGCTCCCTGAAAGATATAACTCATGAACTCAGAGACAGGTTCGGAGAACCGCCTTCGGATGTATTGAGGCTTCTTGAGATAATGGAACTCAAGCTTTTGGCAATAAGATTGCTGATACTGAAAATACAGAATATTGCAGGAAGGTTTAAAATTATTTTATCTCCTGAGACATCACTTGGTGCCGCACAAATATCCGGTCTTCAGAAAGACAGGAAGAAATATCTGAAATTCATGCCTGAAGGAGGTATAGAGGTTAAGCCTATAAAAAACAATTAACCACGGACCTGCCTGCCGGGATGCAGGGCTAAATTCTGTTTTAAGTATAAACGATATTACTTTGATACCCCTGATTTAACAGGTGCCTTCATTTTCTGCATTTTTCTTGACTTTTATTCACTACTATGGTAGTTAATAGACATGGTAAATGCTGTTTTAAAACTTACACAATTAGGGCTGTCGGAATACGAGGCAACTGCTTATGTCTCCCTTCTCAAGGAAGGCCCCTTAACTGCCTATGAAATATCAAAAAAATCCGGCATTCCGAGTTCCAAGGTCTATGAAGTCGTAAAAAAGCTGGAGACCAGACACATTATTCAGTCGGTTCAGTCCGAGCGTACAAGGCTATACGTCCCGATAGCGCCTGAGGATTTTATAGAAAAGTACAAGGCAGTGGTAGAGGGTAACCTTGAGTCTGTCAGGACTGAGCTGAAAAATATCAAAGTAGGAGTGGATACCAGTTTAATATGGCATGTTAAGGACTATGATGATCTTATCTTAAGGGCGAGGAGGATGATTGATACTGCCCAGGAGACTATCCTGCTCTCGGTATGGCCTCAGGAGGTTAAGATTCTGCTGCCTCACCTGGAAATTGCAGAAGGCCGCGGCATAAAAATCGCGATAATGCACTATGGCGCTACAAATATAAAGGTCGGGCAGGTTTACAGGCACCCTCCGGAAGAAACGATATTCTCACAAAAGAATTCACGGGGTTTTGCACTTGTTACGGATTCCAGCAAAGCGCTTACAGGCAAGATCGAGGATCAGGAAACCGAGGCCATATGGAGCATGAATGAAGGGTTCGTAATGATAGCAGAGGATTATATGAGGCATGATATGTTCGTTATGAAGATCGTCAGCCGCCTTGAACCTCTGCTGAAAAAACATTTTGGCCCGGGTTATGACAAGCTCAGAGATGTTTTCAGCAAAGATTAATAGGCTTGCTTATATCTGGTTGTCAAGTTTTTCCGCTTCATCGATGAGCATTATGGGGATATCATTTTTTATGTGATAAACAAGCCTGCACTTATCGCAGATAAGGACATTCACGGCCTCGTTAAATCTGACATCCCCCTTGCATTGAGGGCACGCGATTATGTCGAGCAGTTCTTTGCTTATAGCCATGGTCACCTCCTGAATGTTATTAATATTATGCTTATTATAACAATGCCCGATCAATCAGTCGAGATAATACGATAATCCTAATTAAAGAATTTGGCCACAGATGGACACAGACAGATAGAATAACAGAACAAGTTTAGCCACAGATTTACACAGATTATCACAGATCTGCCTGTCGGCAGGTCAATGCAGATCGAATAAAAAGGTGAAATATTTAACTCAATAAAAAATGAATCAGGTTTTAACACGATAAATACATAAGTGAGCAAATGAAAAATAAGAATTAAGCTCAGATTTGAGATTGTTTTTGTTTTGGGGGCAATTAAATTATAATTGATAATAGCATGAGTTCCGTGCTAACATGAAAATGTGATTCAATCTTTTAAAGACAAGGGAACGGAAGATATTTTTAACGGTAAAAATTCTAAAGAAGCAAGGAGAACATGCCCTCAATCGTTGTGGAAGATTGCATCAAGGAAATTGGACCGGCTTGATTCTGTAACTCATCTAAATGAACTGCGTGTTCCCCCAAGCAATAAATTGGAAGCACTGACAAGAGATAGAAAAGGACAATATAGCATAAGGATAAATGATCAATATCGTATATGTTTCACATGGCCGGAATCCGGACCGGAAAAAGTAGAGATTACGGATTATCATTAACAGGAAACAAAATGTTTTATGGAGGTAAATATGATTCGCATACCGACACATAGGGAGCCGACCCACCCCGGGGAGATGCTTCTTGAAGAATTTTTAATTCCTATGGGTATCACCCAGCGGGAGCTGGCAAAGGGAATTCATGTCCCCTATCAGAGGATTAATGAAATTATTAATAAACGTCGTGGTGTGACACCCAGTACAGCTTTACGGCTCGCAAAATTCTTTGGGGTTTCAGAAGATTTCTGGATGAATCTGCAACTCAGGTGGGATATATATAAAGCGAAACGTAATGAGGCTAATGAATTAAAGACAATCAGTGCCATCAGAACGAACGGGGTGCTGGTACAGTCATAGTCCTTGAGAGAAAAGAAGAAATAAGCCAGTTATTAACATAATACATACATAAGTGAGCAAAGGGAAAATATATATTAAGTCGAGGCATGACAAGGATTTTTCTGTTTAGGAGCCTGTCGGACTTAGGGCGTGAGTAGTGTAAAATAGACGCATGAGAAAATTTATAGACATAGACAGAGAAACACCAATGTTGTTGCCATGCGATTTGAGGGACTGGATACCGGAAGACGATATGGTGCATTTCAT
>JACQXH010000262.1 GCA_016208845.1 Nitrospirota bacterium
GCTTCAGGATATTGTTTATGAAAATCTCCTGCACCTGGAAGGTAATCCATCTTTCCACTCCTTTGAGAAAGGGGACCTGGCCGGATTTGAACAAGTCATTGTTAATGAGGATGATGAAGTGACAGGATTCAGCAGAAGATTGCTAATAGCCGCGACATCCTTGAACATATATGATATAGTCAGCTCAATTCATTTGCTTGGGGGGCTCGCTATCGCATCTCACATAGACAGGGAGGTATTTGGGATAATCGGTCAGCTTGGCTTTATCCCGCAGGACCTGAAATTCGATGCCCTGGAAATATCTCCCAATACTCCTGTCCACAAGGCAAAAGATAGATTTCAGGAATATTCCTCTACCGCGTGGATCACATCTTCAGATGCTCACCACGCTAATGATATTGGCAAAGTGTCAACAGAATTCCTGATGCACGAGGCCACATTCGGGGAATTGTGCCTGGCCCTGAAGGGTGTCGAAGGAAGAAAATGTTTGTGGGGACAGACAGGTGAATGAACTATGAATTCATATAAAGATACAGATGTCCTTACCGCAATGCTGAAAGACGCATACGCAAAAATGTTCTATAAAAATTGGCCTGTATGGCTTGGGGGATTATTGATCGGGATCCTGAGTGTCATTACTTTCGCATGGGACAGGCCCCTTGGGGTTGTCGGCGGCATCAGGGAATGGTTTGACTGGTTATTCTATTCTCTTGGGATTTACAGCTCACATCCGTATTACAGCCCTCATATGAGCACAGGCTCTGTTATGACCTTCGGCCTTCTGTTCGGCGCTTTTGCGTCTGCCCTGATGTCAAAACAGTTCGCTATAAAAATACCACCTCCTTTTGAGTTCATCAGAGGCGCGATCGGAGGCACATTGATGGGTATCGGCGCAACAATGGCATATGGCTGCAATATCGGCGGGTTTTTCAGTGCGGTCAGCGCCCTTTCCATGAGCGGGCTCTGCATGATGGCCGGCCTGATGGTGGGAGTATTTATCGAGGTCCGTTACATCTACTGGGAGATGGAGCATCTGCGTTTCAGGAGGGGTGACGGAAGGCCCAAAAAACCAAAGGAGGGCGCGTTTGACTGGAGGATGATACAGCCCTTCTTAGGGGTGCTGGCAGTTTTATCTGCCTTTATAATCGCATTTATTTATGGTTCATACGGTACTGATCCTGTATCGGGCTACAGTTATATTAAGACGGGCGGCATTCTGATATCAGGCCTTGCGTTCGGGATCATACTGCACAGGAGCCGCTTTGCATTTCAGCAGGCATTCAGAGAGCCTTTTACATCGGGCAATGCTGACCAGGCAAGAGGAATGGCCATTGCCGTTATCATCAGCGTTCTTGGCTTTGCCGCGCTAAAGGCCGGCGGGCTGAGGCCCGAGGGTTCTTATGTTACACCTACATTCTGGTTCGGGAGTTTTGCCGGCGGGATCATTTTCGGGTTCGGCATGCCCTTTGCCGGCGGATGCGGAAGCGGCACCTGCTGGAGGACCGCAGAGGGCGGGGTCAAGCAATTGGTCGCGGTCATATTCATGGGCATATCAAATTCGCTATGCAAATCATTCATAGACTCGTCCCCCTCTCTTACTGCGCTTATGGGTAAAAGATTTTATATGCCGCAGTTTATTTCATATCACTGGACCGTTGTCCTTATTATCGCGACAATGCTCCTCTATTATCTGATCATGTCATGGAATGAAAAAACACGCGCGTTCATATGATCGTCTCAACTAATTAGAGAAGTACGACGTACTTTGCACAGCGTACTTCGTATAAGAATGGAGAAAAATTGCAAATTTGTTAAAATATTAGTTATTAAAGACCAAGTACGCTGTACTCAATACGATTTATAACAAAGAGGAGGTAATATGGCTAAGCTCTTCACAATATTTCTTGTTTTAATGCTTGGAATAATCTTTCTGCTTATCCTCACAGGCATTTCTATCTATAACAAACTGATACGCCTAAGGACAACGGTCAGATCCTCATGGTCTGACATAGATGTCCAGCTTAAAAAGAGGTATGATCTGGTCCCGAATCTCGTTGAGACGGTAAAGGGGTATGCCTCGCATGAGAAATCGGTGTTTGAGAATGTCGCACAGGCAAGGTCTTTTGCCATAAAGGCCTCAACCCCCGCTGACAAGGCAAAGGCAGAGAATATGTTCACTGATACATTGAAAAGCCTCTTTGCCGTTGCAGAGGCCTATCCTGATCTCAAGGCAAACGCCAATTTCCAGCAGCTTCAGTCACAACTTAGCGACCTCGAGAACAGCATCGAATCCGCAAGACGTTACTATAATGCTGTTGTCAGGGACTACAATATAACGGCCGAGACCTTCCCTTCAAACATCATTGCCTCCCAGTTTAAATTTCAAAAAGAAGAATTCTTCGGGCTCGAGGAGCCCGCAGCCGAAAGAAAACCGGTAAAGGTGAGCTTTTCATGAGCTGATGAAAAACATCAACTTCAATTTTAAGCACAAGCTTTCCATACTTATTACTGCACTAATGACCTGGGCTCTTTCCTGCCCTGCCCTTGCCCAGGATTTTACCATCAATAATTTCAGGGCCGATATTGTGATCAACAAAGATTCATCTTTTACCGTTATTGAGACCCTGGATGTTGAATTCAACAGGCCGCGGCACGGTATATTCAGGACCATCCCTTTCAAATACCATGACAGCTCAGGCACTGTCATGAAAACACCCGTTAAAGTGCTCTCTGTTACAGACGGCTCAAATAATAAATTAATATCCAAGATCACCAGGGAAGGAAACGCCATTAATATCAGGATAGGCGACCCGGACATATATGTCTCAGGCATAAAAAGATATGAATTAATTTATGAAGTTAATAATGCCATACTCTTTTTTGATGATCATGATGAGCTTTACTGGAATGTCACGGGCGACCAGTGGCAGTCCGAGATAAAGACTGCAGAGTGCTCAGTTATCATTTCGGGTGAAAAGAGCAGGGATACATGGGCTTCCTGTTATACAGGCGTGTCAGGCTCTGATGAAAAAGCCTGCGCATACAGCGCCTCTGATGATCCCATTGTATTTAAAACCGTCAGAAGTCTGTCACCCGGCGAAGGGCTAACGATCGCATACAGATGGAACAAGGGAATAGTTGCTCCGCCTTCAGAATTTAAAAAGATACTCTGGTTCCTGGGGGAGATCTGGGTATTTATATTTCCTGCAGTATCCCTGACTGTAATGTTTTCAGTCTGGTACCGGAGGGGCAGAGATCCGCGGGTAAAGGACGCTGTAACGGTCATGTACGAACCTCCGGTGTTCAATAATTCCCCTCTCTGTCCTGCCGAGGTCGGCACGCTTATTGATGAAACGCTCGATCCGAGAGACATCACAGCGACAATTGCCGGACTCGCGGTCAAAGGCTATATAAAGATAGAAGAGAAAAAAGAAGAGGGCATAATATTTGATTCAACTGATTATTATCTGACAAAAATAAAAGTGCCTGATGATGGACTTTCCCTGTTTGAGAAAAAGCTCATGTCTGACGTTTTCGGCTCCTTTTCAGGCACATTTGTCTCTGAGCTGAAGAATCACTTCTATGCCAATATCAAACCGCTTCAGCAGACGGTGTACAGCGAACTGATCAGCAAGAAGTATTTTTCATTAAATCCTGATAATGTGAGAAAGACTTATGCGATTGCCGGAATAATAATATCTGTCATCTCTGTTTTCCTGCTCAATGTGATCGCAGGTTACAGTGTCAATTTCGGGATTATACTGCTCGCAGGGATCTTGACCGGCGCCCCTGTCCTTGGGTTTTCAAAATACATGCCTGCCAAGACAAAGGCGGGCTCTTTGGCATATATGGAGGTTCTGGGGTTTGAGGAATTCCTTAACAGGGCTGAAAAAGACCGGCTTGAGAGAATGAAAGATGAGAACCTTTTCTCTAAATATTTCCCCTATGCGCTCGCCCTTAATGTGGCTGACAACTGGGCCAGGGCATTTGATGGTATATATCAGAAGCAGCCGGACTGGTATGTCTCTTCGGGAGGATTCAGGACCTTCAGCCCCGCAGGTTTTACCCATTCTGTCAATTCTGCGATGTCGAACCTCTCAACAGCTATGTACTCAGCTCCAAGAAGCAGCGGGATAGGCGGAGGAGGATTCGGCGGAGGCGGTTCCTCAGGCGGCGGCTTTGGCGGCGGCGGCGGCGGGAGCTGGTGACGCTTGCCCGTTGACAGAAGGTTTTTCGGCTTTGGAAAGAATGTATTTGTTACGGGGCTTGTTAGCTTTTTTATGGACATCAGCTCGGAGATGATATATCCCCAAAAGGCGTTTCTTGCAACGATAATACCTCAGGACTTCAAGGCAACCGCTTTTGGAGTATTTAATACAGTAGTCGGTCTTGCGATGTTCCCTGCAAGCCTTATCGGCGGCTATCTTTGGGATAATGTCTCACCCAACGCGACATTTTATTTCGGAGCGGTAACAGCAGGCATATCAGCAGTGCTGTTTATTGTTTTTATACTAGTTGCGGATGGGAAACAAAATTTTAAACGCGCTTGATTAAGTCTTCAATCGCCGTTTAGTTGTCTCTTAACTTTCGACCTCATTAGTAGGCCGCCACATCATCTCTCTGAAAGAGTTATATAGATCGTCGCCCCGTTTCTGAATATCAGAACAAGCACATTCTGGTCAGATCTGATCTTTGAAACAACAGCCTCATACTCCTTCATGTCCTTTATAGGTTTTTTATTGACTTCCGTTATAACATCGTTTTGCGTCAGGGCCTCTTCTGAGGGGCTCCCGCTGTCTATCCCGGCAATTATCACACCGGTTACGCGCTTGGGTATTCCGGCTTCTTTTCTTATCTCAGGAGTCATATCCTGCACATGAACTCCCTTTAACAGATTTTCAAAGTCTGCCCCTGTAACTTTAAGGTTTGCGGGCAATTCAGAGATGGTTGCTTTTACTGTCATGGGCTTCCCATCCCGCAAGAGCTTTATGGCCACATCTTTATCAGGAGGCGTGCTTGCCACCATATTCCTCATGCCTGACGGCTCATTGATCTCTTTTCCGTCGTATTCGATGATCACATCTCCCCTTTGGATCCCGGCCTTTTCAGCAGGGCTGTCCTCTGTAATATCGCCGACAAGCGCTCCCTTTTCATCCTTGAGGTCAAACTGCTTCGCAAGCTCCTGGGTCACAGGCTGCACCGAGACGCCAAGCCATCCCCTGACGACCTTGCCTTTTTTGATAAGGTTTTCCATTACTACCTTTGCCATACTGCTTGGAATGGCGAATCCTATACCCTGGTATCCGCCTGATGTGCTGAATATTGCCGTATTAATGCCAACGAGCTCTCCTCTGACATTAACCAGCGCGCCGCCGGAATTCCCCGGATTAATTGCAGCGTCTGTCTGGATAAAATCTTCGTAATCAGCGATACCGACATTGGCCCTTCCTGTAGCGCTTACAATCCCTGATGTGACTGTCTGGCTTAAACCGAATGGATTACCGATAGCTATCACCATCTCTCCGACCTTGAGATTGTCAGAATCTCCCAATTTGATAACAGGCAGATGAGTTGCATTAATTTTGATGACAGCGATATCTGTTTTAGGGTCTGTTCCTATGATCTTTCCCTTGAACTCCCTCTTGTCAGACAGTCTGACCTGAATCTCGTCAGCGTCTTTCACAACATGGTTGTTTGTCAGTATGTAGCCGTTCTGGTCTACAATGACGCCTGAACCCAGGCTCGCCTGCTTGCGCTCATGCTGTCTGCCGGGCTGTTCAAAATCATCGCGAAAAAACCTTCTGAAAAACGGGTCATTAAAAAACGGGGACGGCACCCCCTGCATTTTTATAGTCCTTGTAGATGAGATGTTGACAACAGCCGGCTTTACAGCGGCAGTGACCTCAGCCATTGCGCGGTTCGTATTGGCAAGTATGTCTATAGCCTCATTTGAAATCCTGGGTTCCTGGGCATGAACTTCACATGAAAAGCTGAAATACAAAGCTGATCCCATAATCGCTCCCAATAGTGCTGTGGTCATAAAAAACTGCGTTTTTCTGCTGAATGTCATGTCTTCCTCCGGTTTTGTTAATGAAAGCTTCTTTTGCTGAAGAAAATCCTCTGGCTATTATTATTTAGCAACTTGATAATAAAAAAGTCAATGGGTTGAATTGCCTCTTGATCAGGTTATTGCTCCAATTTACTAAAATGATCATATGATGTATAATTATACATTACTAATATGCAAGGAGTTTTTTAAAATGGCGCGTATGGTCCGCAAACAAATATATATGGACGTGGAGCAGGAAAGGATTTTAAAAAGCAGGGCAAAAAAACTCCGCAAGACCGAGGCTGAGCTGGTAAGAGAGGGCATAAACACGGTTTTGAACAGGGCTTATTTATTTAAAGACTCAGCGGCCTGGGGAAGAGAGATGAAATTCCTTCAATCCCTCATGAAAAAAGGGCCGGCAAAAGGTAAAAGTCAGTGGTCCAGGGAAGATCTGCATGACAGGTAGATTTTTAATAGACACCAATATCCTTGTGTATGCATACGACAGAAGCGAAACAGAAAAGCAAAAAAAGGCGCTGGATATTCTGGACGCCCTGGCAGAAGCCAATGCAGGATTGTTAAGCGCTCAAATACTCTCCGAGTTCTTTGTCGCTGTTACAAAAAAAATAACGTCTCCTTTGACAGTTGCAGAGGCATCATCCAGCGTGGCTAATTATATCAGTTCATGGCAGATCGCTGATATTAATAGTTTTATAGTGATAGAAGCAGTAAGAGGGGTGAGAGCTCATCATTTCTCATGCTGGGATTCTCTGGTCTGGGCCACAGCAAAGATGAACCAGATATCTGCTGTTTTAAGTGAGGATTTTTCAGATAACTCTTCTATCGAAGGTGTTCGGTTCTTGAATCCATTCAGGCATAAAATATTCTTGAGAGAATAAAGCTGCCGTTCTGAATATGATTGATATTATGAATTTTTTAGAGATACTCTTTCCTGTCTCAGGCGTAAAAACAAATATATTAATACCGCCTTTTGTCGCGATGTTCATTTCTTTTTTTACCTCAATGGGCGGCGTATCCGGTGCCTTCCTTCTCCTGCCTTTTCAGATGAGCGTGCTGAAATACACGAGCCCGTCAGTGAGCGCCACCAACTTCGTATTCAACATAGTTGCCATCCCAAGCGGGGTCTATCGCTACATAAAAGAAGGCCGCATGGCATGGCCCTTGACATGGGTGGTCATAGTTGGAACACTGCCCGGTGTGTTTATCGGCTATTACCTTAGGATCTTTTATCTGCCGGACCCCAGGACATTCAAGCTCTTTGTCGGCTGTGTCCTGCTTTATATCGGGATACGTCTTGTTTATGAAATTACAGGCAGGGCCGAGGCAGGAAAAAAGAAGATGAAGACCCTTGAGGAAAAATTCAGGCAGAGGGCTGAGGAGCTTAAAAAAGAGCGCCATTCTCATTTTGCCTCCGGCATCCCGGTCGAAGCGGTGGTCAGGACCATCTCATTCAGCCTCTCAAAGGTGGAATATGAGTTCTGGGGAGAGAGATTTTCATTCAGCACGCCGGCAATGTTCCTGCTTGCATTTATCGTGGGGATCATCGGCGGCACTTACGGGATCGGGGGAGGCGCTATTATAGCTCCTTTTTGTGTTGCGGTCTTTAAACTTCCTGTTTATACGGTTGCAGGTGCGGCCCTGATGGGGACATTCCTTACGTCCATTGCCGGGGTCTCATTTTACAGCATCATGCCTGCGCAAGAAGGGATTACGACCTCACCTGACTGGCTATTGGGATTCCTTTTCGGCACCGGCGGTTTTATCGGCATGTATCTGGGAGCGAGGGCGCAGAAATTTATTCCTCAGAAAGTCATAAAATTAATGCTCGGATCTATCATTTTATTTCTGGCAATAAAGTATATTGCCCAGTTCTTCATCGGAATAACATAATTAATATTTATGGCGTTATGCCTCACAAATGAATTCGCATAATTCTGTCATTCCGGCTTGTCCGGAATCCCTCTTTTTGCTTATACAGTGAAGTCGGCACGACTCGTTTCGAGATTCTCGAAGCGAGTCTCCGCGAAGAGTCGCTCCGACCGGACAATCCGGAATGACACTGCAAAAAGCACAAAGAAGTATCAGGGACAATACACTATTCAAATATTTCCATGCTGAAGCCTCAACATTATCTAAATTGCTTTTTCGTTATAACCTCATGTATATTACGCTCATGCATAAAAAAAGCCAGCCTTCAATTAAGGGCAATAAAATCCGCCCCGGGTTCAGGGGACGTATCTGGATCGACGGCAAAGAAGGGACTTTCCTTGGATATGGCAGGATAGTACTCCTTGAGAGGATACGGGAGTATGGATCTATTACGAAAGCGGCAAGTTCTATGGAGATATCATACAGGCACGCCTGGAAGCTTGTAGATTCCATGAACAGGCAGGCTGCAAGACCTCTCGTAGAGACAGCTACAGGAGGTAAAAAGGGCGGCGGCGCCCTGCTTACCAAGGACGGAGAAAAGGCTGTCAGTCTTTTCTGGAGGTTATATAAAGACTTTCAGGATTTTTTAAAACGTGAAGAAAAAATATTAATAAAGAAGGGAGCGGGGCTATAAAATTAAAAGAATGGGGTAAAACATGAAACCGCAGAAAATGAACAACCCCGATGCAGAGCATCGAGGAATTCTTATGATTAACCACAGAGGACACAGAGGGGAGGATCCGGAATCTCTCGCAACACATTGATGCTTACTATTTTCTCTTTGTTCTCTGTGGTTAATTTCCGACAATATTCTTAAAAAAAGGAGAATTCTTATGAATAAAATATCAGTTTGTATAATGTTTTTTATTTTTTCATTTTCAGTGTGGGGGTTACCCGCGATGTCATCCGAACAGGCTGCACAGATCAGAATCCGCTGTGCATCTACTACAAGCACGCAAAATTCAGGGTTGTTTGATCATGTCCTGCCTCTGTTTGAGAAGCAGACCGGCATTAAGGTTGATGTGGATGCTGTAGGCA
>JACQXH010000266.1 GCA_016208845.1 Nitrospirota bacterium
AATAAAGGTAGGCAAAGAGCCTTTTGAGACAGCAATTGACGCAGCAGGCAATAAAGCGTTTGTTGTTAATTCAGGCGATAATAATGTGTCGGTTATTGACATTAAGAAGAACAGCGTAATAAAGACGATAGAAGTCGGCTCTATACCTCTCGGCATAGTCTTTAACAAGGCTAATAAGAGGGCTTATGTAGCCAACCATGACGACGGCACCGTCTCAGTGATTGATACCGCAAATGACAGCGTAGTAAGCACCATTAAAGTCGGCAAGAGTCCTTGGTACATTGGGCTTGACTCTGCAAAGAACAGGATTTACGTCACCAACAGAGGCGATAATACCGTATCTGTTATTAACACTGCGGACAACAGTGTAGTCACGACAATAAAAGTCGGCGCTCAGCCTCTCGGCATCGCTGTTGATACAGACAATAACAGGGTGTACGTAGCTAACCACAAGGATCTTTCCGTCTCGATAATTGATACGACAACCAATAAGGTGATAGGCGAAGTTAAGCTTAGCTTTACAGATCTTGACAGCTCTTATGTAGGATCGCCCTGGGGTGTTGCAGTATATTAGTGCTTGTTGATTGCATTAAGAGTTTTCTAAATTATTTTTATAGAATTATTTGATTTTTTTAGTTGCTCAAATTTAGGACAAACCATATAGTAAAACATTCAACAATTCTGATAATTCATTATAGAAAGGGGGTGAACAAATGAGGATAATCACAATAATATTGGCGATCGCGGTTTCAGTTGTTTTTATTGGCAGCGCAATAGCGGTTGGTCCCGGCAAAACACTTGAATTCCCGGGCGGAGAGAAAGGGAAGGTTGTTTTTGACGGCCAAAAGCATGCTGATAAGGGGAATAAGTGTAAAGACTGCCATCCAGCTATTTTCCCTATGAAAGGACCTGGAAAAGAAGGTACTGTAAAGATCACTGCTCCGCACAAGGCGGGCGAACAGTGCGGCACATGTCATGATGGGACAAAAGCATTTGCACAAACAGATGAAGCTAACTGCGGAAAGTGCCACAAGAAATAAGTAATTTTAAAGGCGGCCTCTACGGAGGCCGCCTTTTTTGTTAAAAATCTCCTCAAAACTATTCTGTTTTCTCAGAACCAGATGACTTAAATCTCAGATCTCCGGTATAAACAGGGAGGGCGAATTTCAGGAAAAGCGTAAAGAAGAGAGCGCCAAAAGCCCATATCCCCAGCGACACGCCCTTTTCAATTGCTGAAGGGCCGTACTCATATATCTCGCCCAATACATCAGGGATAAAACCGGGGATGATCAAACCCATGCCTTTTTCGATATAGACCCCTGTAATTATTAAAATGCAGGCCAGATTCAGCGAGAAGAAATTCTCCCTTGTTTTGGGTCTCAGGAAGATGAAGAAGGCTGTTAGATTAAATATAAATGCAAGCCACATCCAGATAACGAGTTTTGAGTGGCCGTGAAGCCCGAAATAGGGATACTGCATTGGAGCAAGGTGCACGCTTCCTGAATAGAACTCCTTGAAGAATTCAGCGGCAAATAGGAAGAGATTTAATCCCATGGTATAAGCGATCAGTTCCGCTATCTTGAATATGGCGACATCGGATATCTCCATTTTGGAGACTCTTCTGACGATCTGAAAGATTAAAAGCATCAGGGCAGGCCCTGAGCAAAGCGCAGAGGCTATGAATCTCGGCGCCAATATTGATGCGTTCCAGAACGGTCTGGAAGAGAGGCCGTTATAAAGAAATGCCGTGACAGTATGGATACTTATAGCCCATGGAATTGATAAAATAATAATTGGCCATAGAACGGACATCTTATATTCCTTGCCTAAGGAGAGCCTGTAAAGGACATAAAAGACAGCTGTGCAATTGATGGCGAGGTACCCGTTCAGAACAAGCACATCCCATGCGAGAAGCGAAGACGGGAAATTCATTGCGCCTATAATGGGCAGTATATGCCATCCCCTCTCCGGCCTGCCGAGGTCGGAGATAACGAACATAAGACACATAATAATAGCCGTAATGGCGAGTATTTCGCCAAGAAGAACAATCTCCTTGATGGGTTTGAAGTTATACAAATAGGCAGGGACAACCAGCAGCACGGCTGCCGCTGCCACCCCAACAAGAAATGTGAAGTTGGATATGTAAAATCCCCATGAGACCTGATCTCTCATGGCGGTCAATATCATGCCCTGATCAAGCTGTTTAATGTAAGAAACAACGCCGATGAGGATAAATAATGACAGGAAGGCAAGCCAGCCGTAGTACCATTTGCCGCCCTTTGCCATAAACTTCATCGTGGTGAAGAGATTTTTTACCGGTTGAAGCAGATCGGACATATGAGTTCTCCTTTAGCGAATCAGATCGCAAAGAAATAATAAAATTTCGGCGACGTATTCAGGTCTTCCTTAAGCCGGAACACCCTCTTGTTTTCAATACAGTAACGTATCTCGCTTTCCGGGTCCAGCAGGTTCCCGAACTTTCTTGCACCGACAGGGCAGATCTCTACGCAGGCGGGGTATCTGCCGGGGTTTTCTCTTGTCCTCTGGATACAGAATGTGCATTTTTCAACAACCCCTTTGTATCTGGGACGGTTGCCTAAGTAGTGAACATCGGGATTTAGCTCTTTTTTGTCAATTTGCGGTTTCCCCCAGTTGAAATGCCTTGCCCCATACGGGCAGGCAGCCATGCAGTATCTGCAGCCTATGCACCAGTTATAATCAACTACCACTATACCATCGCGTTCCTTCCATGTTGCCTGAGTGGGGCAAACCTTGACACATGGCGGATTTTCGCACTGCTGGCACTGAACAGGCATATAGAAGTGCCCCTCTTCAGGAACTTCCTGAGGATTATAATATCTGTCAGCCTCTTCAAAGACATTGACCCACTTCTCCCCTTTTTCAAACTGTAAAACCGTTATCCAGTGGATCTGCGGCTCTCTGGACTGATTATTCTCTTTTACGCACGCGTAAACGCATCTCCTGCAGCCGATGCACCTTGAGAGGTCAAGCCCGTAGCCGAACTTTACCCCGGGGAGAGGGCCGGTGGTTTTAATTTTAAAGCCTGTTTTGTACTCATCCGCGTACTCCTTCTCCATACGTTTAATGACCGACTTTATCTCATCGTCATTCATTTCCCGGAAATGCTTCTGAAAGAAGGCCTCCCATACCGAGGCGTCAGATGTGCCAAAGGGTATCGCCAGTGACGCGAGGCCGAACGCCGTGCCCTTAAGAAATGAACGCCTGTCAACTGATTTAGATGAAGGATTATTGCAGTTCTTCTTTGACATATATATTTCGGTTCACTCCTTAATGCTGTCTAAGGGATTTAACGGTATCGTCTCAGATGTTTTATATTTGGAATCTTCCGGCCTTATCGGGGGCGGCAGAGGCTTTAAAGGTTTAAACCCCGGCTGATGTGGGCTGTGGCAATGCACGCAAAGACGATACTCTTTTTTGCCATTCCAGAACCCTGTTCTCTTGCCGTGTACCCCAACCTTCCAGTCACGAAACATTGTCCCGTGGCACTGGCCGCACAGATACTCTGACTCTTTGAATGAAATAATTTTGCCGCTTGCCAGCCTCAGCGTATCTCTGTCGCCGGGATTATGACAATTGAAGCACCATCCGTCAAAGTGCTTCAGTTTTATATCTTCATGAAATGAAAGTTCCCTGCGGTTAGTATTCGCCTCCATGCCGGCATGGCACCCAGAGCATGGGAATATGCCCTCGGAAAAAGGCGGCGGAGGCACAGGGTAATCCGTGGTATCATCAGCGGATGCTGCATATGATGACAGCATTAATAACAGAATAACAGGAATTGAGACAATAAGAAGTATTTTGGATAGGCTCTTTAAGTTCATGCCCTGATCATCTCGTGCGACAAACCGCTGACTAAAGAAGTTAAAACACTAACAAGACTTTGAACCGACAGACTTAATCTTTATATGTTTTTGATAATATTGAAATAACCACCCCGATCACGATAAAGAGCAGGGATAGGAAAGCGGAAAAATTTCTCCTGAACCGAAGCTCATCAAAGGTGGATTTTATCTCTTCTTCAAGCTGGGAAAGTGTCCTGGCGAACCTGTCAGTGCTTTCATTAACAAGGGATACATCTACAGTATGGAAGAGCGTTCTGAATTCTGCCTGTGTACGGAAGAGGCTCTTTTCTTCCTCATTAAGAACC
>JACQXH010000267.1 GCA_016208845.1 Nitrospirota bacterium
AGTTCTGGCGCCGAACGGCACGGGCAGGGAAGAATTCTGGAGCGCGCTGAGACAGGGGATTTCCGGCATCAAGCCCATCAGGAGATTCGACACAAAGGAATTCAAATGCAAATCAGGCGGAGAGATAAAGGATTTCAGGCCTACGGATTTTTTAGGGTTCAAAGGGCTGAAGGGGCTTGACAGGTCGGCAAGGCTCCTTTGCTCTGCCGCAAAGCTGGCAATAGACGAAGCGGGATTGAAGATCAATTACAAAAATGCGGATGATTTCGGCATCTGCACCGGCACTACCCTTGGCTATCTCTGGAACTTTTCCGAGTTTGAAAGAGGGGCCATCAAGGACGGCCCGCTGTTTACAGACGCCTCTCTTTTCCCGGGCACAGTGATAAACGCGCCTTCGAGCCAGGTCTCGATTCGGTTTAACATCCAGGGATTCAACACTACTATTTCTACCGGATACACAGCGAGCATAGACGCATTGAAATACGCAGCAGACTTTATCAGGCTCGGCCGCGTCAAGGCGGTGCTTGTGGGCGCTGTAGAGAGCTTTTCGCTCGCAAATTTCATAGGCTTTTATCATCTGGGTTATGTCGCAGGGCTCAGAGGCGAGGAATTGTCCTGTCCCTTTGATAAGAGAAGAAACGGCATTATCCTCAGCGAGGCGGCATCAGTTGTCATTGCTGAGGATGAGGAACATGCCATAGACAGGGGAGCCACTATATATGCTGAAGTTAGCGGCATAGGCAGCCGTTTTGATGCATACAAGATGGGCAAGTACCATCCGGAGGCCTCGGGGTTGAAAGAGAGCATGAAGATGGCGCTCAGAAGATCAGACCTCGGCATCACGGATATAGACTATATAAGCGCGTCAGCCAACTCTGTTTCAGAGCATGACCGGCTGGAGACAAAGGCGATAAAGGACCTGTTCGGCAGGTCTGCGTACAATATGCCTGTGAGCTCTATCAAGTCCATGACAGGAGAGCCTTTCAGCGCAGGCGGAATGCTACAGGTCGCTGCCTCTGTCGGGAGCATTAAGAATAATTTTATACCGCCTACGATCAACTACTCAGTGCGCGACAGCGAGTGCGACCTTGATTATGTGGCGAACAGATCTCGCGTGGCCAGGATAAATAACGTGCTGATAAATAATTTCGGCCCCGGCGGGAATAATGCGTCAGTTGTTATATCTAAATATTCATGATAATTATTTTATGATGAAAGAAGAAAAATTACCACAGAGGGCACAGAGTTATAATTTGCCTTCACAAGAAGAATTTCCATTAAAGGATATAACTGAAGATATAATCTCTTGTGCCATTGAAGTCCATAAAACTTTAGGTCCTGGATTATTAGAGAGCATTTATGAGGAAGCATTAGCCCACGAGTTCATATTGAGAAAAATCAAATATGATAAACAACTTGGAATAAGTCTAAATTATAAAGGCAAAGACATTGGTAAACACAGAATTGACTTTCTAATAAAAGATGAGATCATTGTTGAATTAAAGTCAGTAGAAACAATGAATAAAATATACGAAGCACAGTTGTTGACTTATTTAAGAGCAATGAATAAACGAATAGGACTGATAATTAATTTCAATGTGGAAAGATTAAAAGACGGCATTAAACGACTAATAATTTAAAGAACCAGGGGAGAATAGTATTTCAAAAGATGCATAATCTTTTCTCTGTGTTCTCTGTGGTTATATTTTTTTAGAATAAAAAGGAGAAAATATGTCCAACAACTATGAAGAAGAAGTAAAAAAGATGGTGGCAGAGATAGCTGAGATCCCTGTTGCAAAGCTCAAGCCCGACGCCGATTTCTTCAAGGACCTGGGGATGGATTCTTTGAAGGCGATCGAGATCGTTGCGGCCTTTGAGAAGAAGTACAAGATCATCATCCCTGAGAATGAGATACCCGATATCAGCACTGTCAGGCACATAGTCGCGTATTTGAATGCGAAAAAGTAGTTTCCTTAGTATCGATTTTTAATATTTAATCTTTGATATGCAGTAAAGTAAGATCAAAAATTAAAATGCAAAAATCAAAATGACAAATAAAATATTAAAAATATATCCCAGGGGGATACCGGAATTTTGTAACCATTCAGTTATGAGTGGCAGAGAAGAGAGATTCCGGACAAGCCGGAATGACAAAGGGAAGCAATGAGAATAGGTTATGTCATTCCGGCTTGTCCGGAATCTTTATTGAGGAAGGACTCCCGACAAGCGGGAGTGACAGTCATGGTGTAGTACAGTGGTTAGGCAGGAATCAATAGTTTGAGCTTTGAATTTTGAGTTTAGATAAGTTATGGTCTTCGATAAGCAGAAAATCAAATCTATCCTGCCCCACAGGGAGCCGTTCCTTTTTATTGATGAGGTAACAGAAGTTCATGGCACGGAAAAGGTCGTTGCAGTCAAGACCATTGAGCAGAGCGAAAAATATTTTGAAGGGCATTTCCCGGGCAGGCCTATCATGCCCGGCGTCTTGATCGTGGAGGCGATGGCGCAGGCCTCGATAATTCTTTATTATGTCTGCAAGCCGGAGATCGCCGGGACCCATCCTGATTACTATCTGGGCAAGGTCAAGGCAGAATTTCTGGCCCCTGTGTCCCCCGGAGACAGGCTTATCCTTGAAGCAACCGGCGTGAAGATAACAGAGCAGGCAGGGGTCGTTGACGCCGTAGCGCGGGTTGGGGAGACTGTTGTTGCCAGGGCAAATCTGGTATTTGGAGTTAGGAGAAATACAGTTTAGCCACGGATCTACACGGATGAACACGGATCTGCCTGTCGGCAGGATGATAAGCACAGATAAAATAAGAAATATAACACTATATTTAAGAATCTGTGCTAATCAGCGCAAATCCGCGGCAAAAATGAGTTATTAACTACGGATGAACACAGATAGATTAAAACACAAAGATATTACTGATGTTGTTCTTAAAGGTTTTTATGAAATTTATAATGAACTTGGTGAAGGGTTCCTTGAGTCTGTTTATGAAAACGCATTATATATTGTATTAAACGGGTATGGTATGAGTATAGAACGGCAGAGAGATATTCCAGTATATTTTAGAGGTAATATCATCGGAGATTTTAAGGCGGACATGATTGTAAACGGAAGGGTAGTGGTTGAACTAAAAGCTGTTTCTACGCTCGACCCTGCACATGAGGCACAATTGATCAATTATTTAAAAGCAACAAATATTGAAGTCGGCTTATTATTAAATTTTGGCAAGAAACCGGAATTCAAGAGATTTGTCTATGATAATAAAAAAAATATCAGTGATAATCCGCGTAAATCCGTGGCAAAGATATGAATAAAAGACGAGTAGTAGTGACAGGCATAGGAATTGTTTCTTCTGTGGGCATCGGGAAAGACGATTTCTGGAAGTCAATAATCAGCGGCAAGTCCGGAATAAGTAAAGTCACTTCGTTTGACACTAAAGAGCTCAGGTGCCATTATGCAGGCGAGATCAGGGATTTCAATCCCGAAGAATTCATCGGCAAAAGAAAGATACCGTTCCTCGGCCGCACCTCACAGCTTGCCATATCAGCGACTTCGCTGGCCTTAAAGGATGCCGGCCTGTCCCTGAAAGACCTGAACAAAGAAAGGACCGGCGTGCTTGCCGGCACGACAATGGGCGAGAGGCCCCTGGAGGAATCTATTGATGTATGGGTCAATGAAGGGGCTGACAAGATAAGTAAAACAAAGATACTTCTGTCTTCGGCGAATAATATATCAGCCAATATTGCCATTCACTATAATCTTCAGGGCATGAATTTTCTTATCCCCACGGCATGCGCCGCAGGCAATTATGCGATAGGCTACGGGTTTGACCTTATAAGAAGAGGTGATCTGGACTGCGCTGTTGCCGGCGGAGCTGATTCATTTTCCAAACTTGCATATAGCGGCTTTCACAGGCTATATGCCATGTCCCCTGAAAGATGCCAGCCCTTTGATAAGAACAGAAAGGGCATGCTTATTGGTGAAGGCGCAGGCATATTGATACTTGAATCTTTAGAATCAGCACTCGAAAGAAATGCGGATATTTATGCTGAGATAATTGGCTATGGACTACATTGTGACGCTTATCATATGACGACGTCTGATGTGGATGGCCTTGAAAAGGTAATGCGAAAGGCCCTGAAAGATGCACATATCAGAGAAGATGAGGTTGACTATATCTGCGCTCACGGCACCGGCACACCCGGCAACGATAAGGTTGAATCAGCCGCTATCAGGAGGGTATTTAAAGAACAGCGCAAGACCCTTCCTGTCAGCTCAATAAAATCCATGCTCGGCCACACCATGGGCGCCGCTTCTGCGATCGAGGCGGCGGCCTGCTGTCTTGTTGTCAAGGAAGATATTATCCCACCCACCATAAACTTTGAGACCCCGGACCCCAAATGCGACATTGACTGCGTTCCAAACACCGCGAGAACGAAGAGGGTGGATATTGCCCTTAATAACGGGTTTGCCTTCGGCGGCAATAATTCATGCCTTGTGGTAAAGAAGTATATGAGAGAAAATTAAATTCCAAGACAATTTTGCTTTGTCATTGCAAAATTGTCTTGTCTATCTATGAAAATTAATAAACAAAAAAAAGTATTATTGACCGGCGCGACCGGATTGATCGGCTCTTACTTATTGAAGCTCCTGCTTCAGAAAGGCCTTAAGGTCTATGTTTTGGCACGGGATAAAAATGGCAGAGACGCTGGAGACAGAGTAAGAGAGATATTAAAATTCTGGGATAAGGATATTCTACCCAAACACCCAGAGCATATTCATGGTGCAAAGGAACTTCGAAATGTCATTCCTGCGAAAGCAGGAATCCAGAGAAGGGAATTGGATTCTCGTTTTCACGGGAAACCCTGGATTCCGTGTCAAGCACGGAATGACAAAGGAGGAGTATTTTTAGGGCAAAAAGCGCATAACCTCGTGGTGTTAAATGGCGACATAACCCAAAAGGATCTGGGACTGTCAAGACACGACATAAAGGTGCTAATCTCTGAAACAGACGAGATTTTCCACAGTGCCGCAGTGACTCAGTTTAACCGGCCGTTGGAGCAGGTCAGACGAGTAAATTCTGAGGGGACAAGAAATATATTGGAGCTGGCTGTTTTATGCAAAGCAAAAGGCAGGCTCGGCAAAGTAAATCATATAAGCACTGCCTATGTTTGCGGAGATTATGAAGGAGTTTTTAAAGAGGACGATTTAGAAGTAGGGCAAAAATTCAACAATACTTATACCCAAACCAAATTTGAGGCAGAGAAATTAGTTGAGAAATACAGAAAAAAAGGCTTGCGGATAGATATATTCAGGCCGCCTTTAGTTATAGGAGAGGCATCATCAGGAAAGACCATAACCTTCCAGCAGAGCATTTATCAGCTCCTTCATATATGGAATCTGGAGCTCTTTACTTATTTCCCGGGAAAAGATTTAGAGTTAAACGTAGCATTTGTAGATGACCTTTGTAAGGCAATATTTAAGATATCGTCTTCAACATCTGCTACCAATAAAACTTATCATCTTTTCAATTACAAGACCGTGTCATTAAAAACTGTGCTGGACGGTTCGAGTAAATTCTTAGGCTTCAAAAAGCCCGATATGGTGTCACGGGATGACTTTTTTAAAAAAAATCCTTCGCCGGCACAGAAACTGCTTCTGGCAAACAATATACTTCTGATCAATAATAATGTGAGACTAAATTCAAAAAGGACCAACAAAATCCTGGCGCGGTATGGCTTTAAGTTTTCAGATTTAAATAGAGATTCTTTTCGGAAACTATTGGAATATTGTGTAAGGGAAGGTTTTTTAAGGAAGAGATAATGAAGAATTTTAATATAAATAAAAAAGTAAACCCTAAAGGG
>JACQXH010000041.1 GCA_016208845.1 Nitrospirota bacterium
CCGGTCTTTGAATGAACGAACTTCATCCGTTTGGGTTCAAGACCTGATATCTTGAGCAGACCTGTCAGCTCTATCAGCCTGAAAGGATGATAAATGAGATAGAACTTGCCCGTGTTCTTGAGCAGATAAGATGCAGCAGCTATCAGGTCACTTAAAGTTATCTTTATTTCATGGCGTGCGACCGCGCGTTCTTCGTCAATGCTCAGAAGTCCTGTGGCTGTTTTTCTGAACGGCGGGTTTGAGAATGCGAAGTCAAATTTATTTGCCGCATAAATTTTCTTTAGATGTTTAATATCATCGTTAACAATCTCGATCCTGTCATCAAGCCTGTTTAGGATTACATTCTCCCTTGCGCATCCGGCAAGGGATTTTTGCAGCTCGACCGAAACTATACGTGCCTTCTTCAATCTCTTTGCGAGGAGTATTGAAATTATACCTGAACCAGCCCCCAATTCAATTCCATAATTAAGATGTTTTGCCGCGATGAAATCTTCAAGCAGGAGGGCATCCACACTGAATCGATAACCCTTCTTGGGCTGACGGATTTGCACATCTTTTATGCTGTCGAGAGTTCGTTCCATTTCTTAATTTAAGTTACTGGTCAAGGCGACTCGTCAGTCGATACTACTAAACTTTAGACTATCTCCAAGATATTTTAGGCTTTTTCTAAAAGTTCAAAAAAACGCTCCCGCGTCATTCCGGCAGTAGTCATATTGGTACGGATATGGGTGACAGGAACAAGTCTGGGGCTGGTTTTTATTACAAGCGGTCTTTTGATCCCCGGTTTTGTCATTATAAGATGGTCGCCCTTCTGTCTCTGGAGAACAAAACCTTCAAGTTCAAATATTTTTATCAGCGTTGCATAATGGACAGGGGTAATTTTTCTTTCATGCATTTAATCTAAATGGCGAGGGCGAGGTTTTCTTCTGCAACAGGCATTCTTGACTTCCATGAATTATTGATTTTTAAAAAGCCTGACTCTTCTAATACTTCTTCTAACGTCCCCATCTTTTCGCACTCTTCAACAAAAGCCTCGATCGCCTCTTTAACAGATTTTTTTGCATCTTCGATAGTATCGCCAAAACTGGAGACATTAAGTTCCGGTGACAGCGCAACATAAACATCGTTTTCTTTGAATATCTCAATCCTCATTGATAGTTCCATTGCTTTAACCTCTGATAGTAATTATATCACAATGTCCGGTCCTAATGGATGTGTGCGCAATTAGCAAGTCAACTAATTCATCAACGTCCCGCGAGTTCTCGCGAGTTCTTACTGATCTTCTCGGAGCTTGCGGGCATTGGTTTCTGCTTGTCTGTGGCATTGGAGTAATCTGTGTCTTTCTCATCTCTTCTGTTTCTTTCCTGTCTCGCCTCCTCCGCTTTCGTTTCGCTTTCAACAAGAGAAGTGGCCTCCTCATCTCTGCCCAGTTCCCGTAACATTGGAACCAGACGCTCAAGAACTCCGTCTCTGTCATAGGATAGAGGAGAGGTCATTTTGTATGCACGGTTATAAAGTTCAATTGCTTTATCCGTATCTTTCAACGTCTGATACTGAATGCCGTCGGGTTTCGGGAGGACGTCATAAAAACGTTTCGCAAGGTCAAACTGCTCTCTTAGGGATTCCTTGTAGTTATCTCCCGTGAGACCTTTGTAAAGCTCAAAGCTTATCGTCGAGCTCTTCGATGAATTTATCGAGGTCTGTTTTGTCCATCTATTTCACCCCCAAATCTCTGTTGAGCGCTTCAGCAACGAACCTGACATGTGAAGTCTGCGCCAGCTTGCGTATCCGGTCGCGCGTCTCCTGAGCGCTTCCGGCATTTGCGGCGGCTTCCATCGTATGCCGGTAGGCAGCCCAAATATCCACAGCAGTAATTTCGTAACCATACCCCTCACACAGCCATCTGAGCGCCGCCATCCCCGCCTCCACTGCAAACGCAGGATGCTCAGATGCGGCTTCTTTGGAAGCCCGTGTTAATGTCCTCGGGTCACAGGGTGTCTTGTTTGCCAGCGTTATCGCCTCGTCGTACAGGCCTGCAGATTTCGCTGAGGCAAACCACTTGCCTTCTTCTCCGGGTGTGCTTTCAACCAGATCGCTAAGTATCTCAGATGAGGTCTTCCGGGGATATTTTTTCGCAATGGCCCGAAAGGTAGACAGATGCGAAGTTCCGCGATTGGCGGCGATTGCATAGCGGGTGTATGCTTCATCGCTCATGCCGCTTGCAAGGAGAATCTCTTCGCATGTCTCGGCAATTGCGCCCAGGGGATCGTTAATGCCGGGATTGCTCTCTGCGTAGCGGATAGCCTCCGCATTTCTGCCTATTGCGCTCAGTGCCCTTACTCCCCATTTTCTGTAATGCCAGTACTTGTATGGCGAGAGTTCGAGCAGGGCAAGGACTTCCTCATTCCGTCCAGCCCTGATAAGAACGCTCAAGCATGCAATTGTGCCATTGAAATGAACGTAATGCCCCGAAGAAGTATTCCTCCATATCATCTTTACCCTTTCTATAAATGAATCTGCCCATCGTGACGCTCGTTCAGGGGTTGCGCAGAGTTTTCCCCAGTTTTCTGGCAATAGCTCGATATAAGGGATATCGTCTTCCTCTACCGCTTGCCAGAGGCGATCCAGCCATTTGTCCCGGGTGGAATCGTCTGCAGGAGCACTTGATATAATCGAAGCAAGGACATCGATGGCATTATTCACCGCCGTGCCAATCGCACCCGAGGAGCTATCGACGCGCGCCAATGCAGGAGATACCTTTTCCAGAAAGAGCACGGCGCCATCGGCAGCCAGGACAGGATCCTTACGCGCCGTTTTCTTTATCTCGGCCACAGCCTCTTTTATACGGGCCACTGCCGGCTGTGAACGCCATCCAAAAGCATTACGCCGGAAGCGTGACGCAAAACCCCATTTGTGAGCAGTAGGTGAAGTCATTTTTTTTACATTCAATTTTAACCAAAGAAGGTCACCGATGTCATTTTATTCAGCAAACAAACGTATCATAAAAAAAAGGACTCATGTGGCGCAACCATTTACTGAGTCTGCACAATAATTAAAGGGCGCATGGAATTTCCTGTACGTCCTTTTTTGTTTGGAGAGTTTAGGGAAAACAGATATGCTTGCTTTTGCACTTGAATCGGCCTGCTGACCCATTTTACACCAAGGCAGGAAATCGAAGATATTTTTAAGACTAAATTGCCAGCGGTGGACACGCAGAAGGTTTTCAAAAACACTTACGATTTCCGTCCGTTTATAGAACTTCACCCTGAGAAAAGCGAAAAGGCCCTGGAAAACAAGATACTGGAAAGCTTTGAGATGTTTCTGCGCGAGTTAGGTGAAGATTTCAGCATCTTAGGACGGCAGGTTCCGCTTAAAATAGACGGTGAGACGCACTATATTGACATCGTTTTATATCATCGCGGCATTCCCTGCATGGTGCCTGTTGACCTCAAAATCGGTAAGTTGGATAGCCGTGACATTGGCCAGATGAATAAATATGTCGGCTATTATCGGCGCAATAAACAGTATACGCATGAAAAGGAAACGATCGGGCTTATTATTTGCCGTGAGGCTGGACGAGAAGAAATTACCTACGCACTGGACGGATTGGAAGAAAAGATATTTGTTGCCAAGTATAAGGTAAAACTGCCAAGCAACGAGAGAATAAAGAGAGCGCTAAAAAAATTATGAAATATTGCACACGCTGTGTGCAATATTTATTTGCGAATCCCTCCGGGCTTCTATACAACCAACATGATTAAAAAATACAAATCCGTTGCAGTCTATGCCAGGGTATCAACCGACAGGCAGAAAGTTGATATGCAGCTGCAAGAACTCAACGACTTTATTAAACGCTCCGGATGGAAGCTTTATAAGCAATATCACTACTGTCCAGCATTGCTATAGTGTACCATATTGTGGTACACTATATTTGTATGAGAATATCACTCGAAGCAATTAAAGATAAATGTCGTCAGCAGAAGATTACGCTCTCAGAACTGCTTAAGCAGGCAGAGGTAAGCCGCAATGCGTTTTATACATTAGCGCGTGAGGATTCTGTCTTGCCTAAATCTGTCAGAGCTATCGCGAAAAGACTGAATATATCTCCTTCAGAATTTCTTACCGAAGACAATAAAGAGATGGAAAAGATGAAGCTTTTACTGAAAAAAGTTGACGATATTGCCGGGAGATACAAAAATATTGATCGGGACAATATAAGGCATACGTTATTATTAATGCGCGAACCGCCACTTGAACGTTTAAGGAGGGCCTTGACCCGTGGTCAAAAACCTTATATTCACCAAAAATGAAATTCGCTTTCTGCGAGAATTAGTCCGCCATAAGGTTGATTTCATGATTATCGGCCTATCAGCGGCCGCTTTACAAGGTGCGCCGGTTGTTACTCAGGATATTGATCTTTGGTTTGCAGATTTAGCCAATCCTCAGTTAGCTAAAGCCTTAATAAAAGTAAAATCCATTTATGTCCCTCCTATGGGAAACAACCCTCCTGTGTTCGCCGGAGACGACGTTAAACTTTTTGATATTGTAACTCACGTACATGGTTTAGGCGAATATGCCGGGATCAAAAAACAGGCAATAAAAATATCTCTGGATAATTTTAAAGTGCAGGTACTGCCGCTTGAGTTGATTATTAAAAGCAAACAGGCGGCTGGCCGTGCAAAAGATAAACTCGTGCTGCCTGTGCTAAAAGATGTGTTGAAGACAATTAAATCAGAAAAGCAATAAATCTGAATCTCGCCAGATACCTTACATGCCGTCTATGCCAGGGTATCGACCGACAAGCAAAAGTTGATATGCAACTGCAGGATCTCAGCGTTTTTATAAAACGCTCCAGATGGAAGCTTTATAAACGATAGATAGATCACGGATGCACCGGCGCAAATACAAAACGTCCGGACTTTTCTAAAATAATGATTTATGCCAGACCAACGGCAGTTCGATATTCTGATTGCCTGGATATTGTTATTAGAATCTTTAACTTATTCACTTTGTTATATAATTTCAAGGCGATTTGGTATATAATTTAGGTGGATAGGAGCGATGAAAATGAAAAATACCCTTTTAGAAAATGCCCGCAAGGCAGCCAGGGAACTTAAAGACGAGCGCGTAATATACGGAGCGAGCCCTTTTACCGAACACGATACATATCTCTATAAAGAAGGGAACCACTTCAGGCTGTTTGACAAGCTCGGCTCACGCCTCATGAGCATTAATGGCGTTGAAGGCGCTTATTTTGCGGTCTGGGCGCCTAATGCAGACAAGGTCTCGGTCATCGGCGATTTCAATGGATGGGACCGGAACTCGCATTATCTCGGCTCGCGATGGGACAGTTCAGGCGTTTGGGAGGGGTTTATCCCGGGGATTAAAAAGGGAGAAGTTTATAAATATCACATCGTCTCAAAGCATAATGACTACAGCGTTGATAAGGGAGACCCGTACGCCTTATATTCGGAAGTGCCTCCAAGGACTGCGTCTGTGGTATGGGATCTGGATTATAAGTGGAATGACTCCGACTGGATGGCAAACAGGCATAAAGCCAATGCCTTGAACGCGCCGTATTCAATTTATGAAGTCCACTTCGGTTCATGGAGACGCGTGCCTGAGGAAGGCAACAGGCCCCTTAGTTACAGGGAGATGGCCCACTATCTGGCAGATTATGTTAAAGACATGGGATTCACGCACGTCGAGCTGCTGCCCATCATGGAGCATCCTTTCGGCGGATCATGGGGATATCAGACCGTAGGGTATTTCGCGCCCACAAGCAGATACGGCACACCTGAAGATTTCATATACCTGATTGACCACCTGCATCAAAACGGCATAGGCGTCATACTCGACTGGGTGCCTTCGCATTTCCCTTCAGATGCTCACGGACTTTCTTATTTTGACGGTACGTATCTTTATGAACATTCAGACCCGAAGAAGGGTTATCATCCGGAATGGAACAGCTCCATTTTCAATTATGGCAGAAACGAGGTGAGGTCCTTCCTTATCAGCAGCGCGCTTTTCTGGCTTGATAAATATCATATTGACGGGCTGAGAGTGGACGCAGTAGCATCAATGCTTTATCTTGATTATGCGAGAAAAGAAGGCGAATGGATACCAAATATATACGGCGGAAGAGAAAACCTTGACGCCATATCCTTCCTGAAAAGATTGAACGAAGTGGTTTACGGCGCCCATCCCGATGTTCAAACCATGGCTGAGGAATCAACCGCATGGCCTATGGTCTCAAGACCCACACATGTCGGCGGCCTCGGTTTTGGCATGAAATGGAAAATGGGATGGATGCACGATACGCTGGATTATATGTCTACAGACCCGGTATTTAAAAAATATCACCATGATCAGCTGACCTTCAGCATATGGTATGCATTCACTGAAAATTATATTCTGCCTCTTTCTCATGACGAAGTTGTTCATGGAAAAGGCGCGCTCATAGGCAAGATGCCGGGCGACGAGTGGCAGCGCTCTGCAAACCTCAGGGCCACGTTCGGCTATATGTACGGCTCGCCGGGCAAAAAACTGCTTTTCATGGGAGACGAGTTTGCCCAGTGGAAAGAGTGGGCTCACGATGAAAGCCTGGAATGGCACGGACTTGAATATATTTCTCACTACGGGGTGCAGAAATGGGTGAGGGACCTGAACCATCTCTATAGAAATGAACGCGCTTTGCATGAGCTGGATTTTTCAAATGACGGTTTTGAATGGATAGACTTTCATGACTGGGAGGAAAGCGCAATAAGCTTCATCAGAAAAGGCAGAAGCACAGACGAAGTAATTCTCGTTTTATGCAACTTTACTCCTGTCCCGAGATACGGCTACAAAGTAGGAGTTCCCCGGGGCGGTTACTGGCGCGAGCTTCTCAACAGCGATTCAGATATATACGGCGGAAGCGGCTGCGGCAACGCCGGAGGCGTTGAGGCATCACACGAACCGGCGCAGGGAAGGCCCTGCTCTATCTCTGTCACACTGCCGCCTCTGAGTGTCCTGTTTTTCAAAAGCTCATAAACTATGACCAGGTATATTTGCATTCATGGGCACTTCTACCAGCCGCCAAGAGAAAACCCCTGTCTCGAAGAAATTGAACTCCAGGAATCAGCCTACCCCTATCATGACTGGAACGAGAGAATAACCGCAGAGTGTTATGCCCCCAATGCGGCCTCCCGCATCCTTGATTCTGAAGACAAGATAGTCGACATAATCAACAATTACGCAAAGATCAGTTTTGATTTCGGCCCTACGCTTCTGTCCTGGATGGAAAGGAAAAGGCCGCACGTTTATCATGCGATCCTCGAGGCAGACCGGTTAAGCATGGAGAATTTCTCAGGACACGGCTCTGCCATTGCTCAGGCCTATAACCACATGATAATGCCTCTTGCCAACAGGCGGGATAAATATACCCAGATAATCTGGGGCATCAAGGACTTCCAGCACAGGTTCAAGAGGTTCCCTGAGGGGATGTGGCTTCCAGAGGCCGCAGTTGACATAGAAACCCTCGAGGTAATGGTTAATCTCGGAATTAAATTCACTGTTCTTGCTCAAAGACAGGCAAAACGGATAAGCAAAATAGGAGAATCATCAAAGTGGCAGGACGTAAGCGGAGAAAAGATCGACCCCACCACAGCGTATCGCTGCATACTGCCATCCGGCAGGAACATAACCATTTTTTTCAGCGACGGCCCCATATCCAAGGAGGTTTCCTTCGGAGGACTTCTGGATAATGGTGAATTTTTTTACAAGAAACTGCTCTCTGCATTTAATGACCGGAGGACCTGGCACCAGATCGTAAATCTTATTACTGACGGAGAGACCTTTGGCCATCACCACAGGTTTGGCGACATGGGGCTTGCTTTTTGCCTGCACCTCATCGAAACCAGTAAATTTGCAAAACTCACTAACTACGGAGAGTATCTTGAAAACCACCCGCCTTCTCATATAGTTGAAGTGTATGAAAACTCTTCGTGGAGCTGCATACACGGAATAGAGAGATGGAAGGACAATTGCGGATGCAATTCCGGAGGGCACCCCACATGGTCACAGGCATGGAGAAAACCCTTAAGAAATGCACTTGATATGCTGAGGGACAAACTAAGCTATCTTTACAGCAATGAATCATCAAAATACTTCAAAGACCCGTGGAAC
>JACQXH010000270.1 GCA_016208845.1 Nitrospirota bacterium
ATTTCGTTTATGACAATCCTTATATCGGATTATTTCTTGTCGGCGTGGCTGTTTAAATGAAATATCAAAAATTAAAAATATGGAAGAAAATTAAATTTTAAAAACATCCTTAATTTTGCATTTTAATCTTTGCATTTTGAATTGTTATTATGATCAATATTATAGACGTCCATAAATCCTTTGGGGCAAAACAGTTATTGAGAGGTGTAAATCTCAGTATAAACAAAGGCGAGAGCGTTGTTGTAATAGGAGGCAGCGGCTCGGGTAAAAGCGTCCTTTTAAAACACATCATAGGCCTTCTGAAACCTGATAAAGGCACGGTGATCGTAGATGAAAGCAAACTGTCCGGGCTTAATGAGAATGAACTGAACGAGATCAGGAAAAAATTCGGCATGCTTTTTCAGTCAGCAGCGCTTTTTGACTCCATGCATGTATGGGAAAATGTCGGTTTCGGCCTTAAGCAGCACACGCGCCTGACCGATGCTGAGATCAAAAAGATCGCTATCAGGAAACTGAAGATGGTGGGGCTTGTCGGAGTAGAGGATGTCATGCCATCTGAATTGTCGGGAGGCATGCGCAAGAGGGTGGGGCTTGCGAGGGCAATAGCTATGGAGCCGGATATACTGCTTTATGATGAGCCCACGACAGGCCTGGACCCGATCATGGCTGATGCAATCAATGACCTGATTATAGATATGAGAATAACCCTGAATGTCACTTCTGTGGCAATAACTCATGACATGAAAAGCGCTTATAAAATTGCAGATAAAATCGCCATGCTTTATAATGGAGTGATCATCGGGGCCGGTACGCCTGAAGAGATCAGGAATTCACCGGACCCGGTCATTCAGCAGTTCATAACAGGCAGTGCAACAGGTCCCATAAGAGTGGAAGGAATATAATATGAAAACAGAGCTTAAGGTGGGGATTTTTGCCCTTCTGGTAATAATCATCTTATCTTACATGACATTCAAGATCAGCGGGCTGGGAGTTGCGTGGAAAAGAGGTAACAGGCTGACAGTGGTATTTGACAACATCAGCGGCCTTGATGAAAAGTCGAAGGTCAAGGTTGCCGGAGTTAATGCAGGGGTTGTTGAAAATATCCGCCTTAAAGAGGGAAGGGCGGAGAGCACTCTTTTGATATCCCCGGACATTAAAATATACAATGATGCCAAGGCTTCACTGAGGGTATCAGGTCTTTTGGGAGACAAGTATCTTGCGGTCACGCCGGGGACATCCGGGAATACGCTGCTGAAGGACGGGGACAGCATAACGAACACTGAGGAACCTATCGACATCGATGAACTTGCGAGCAAGCTGACCTCCGCGGCCTCCGGCATAAGCGATCTTTCAGACAACCTTAAGGGCATATTCGGGGACGATGAAAAGGCTTCATTCCGGGAAACCCTCCGGAATCTTAAAACCATAACAAAGAATCTAAATGCCATTCTGGAAGAGGACAGGCGGCCTCTGCACAACACACTTGTACAGCTCGATGATTTTTCAAGATCACTTAGAGATAAAGGCCCCGGGCTTATAGAGGACCTGAGCAAAGCGGCAAAAGACCTGAGAGAGGTTGTCGAAGAAAACAGGTACGCGGTCAAAGACAGTATCGAGAATATCAAGAAGGCATCCGTGTCAGTAGGCAATATAGCGCAGAAGATGGATGCGGGAGAAGGGACTATCGGCAAGCTCCTTAAAGACGACAAACTTTATAATTCAGTCAGCAATGTCGCCGGCGGCCTGGGCAAGACATTTGATATTGTCGACAGGATGAAGACTTATTTTGATTTCCGTTCAGAATATCTTACAAAGGACGGCGACTGGAAGGGATATTTTAATTTGACCCTTGAGCCCCGAAAGGACAAATACTATATCCTTGGTGTTGTCTCTGACCCCCTTGGAACGAGCGAGATCACTGACAGAACAGTCAATGGAGTGACTACGAGGGAAGAAGAGGTTAGAAGAAAATTCGAATTTTCCGCCCAGTTTGCAAAACGCTTCGAAGACCTGGCCCTCAGGGTAGGGATGCTTGAAAATACCTTTGGCTTTGGAGCAGATTATTTTATGGCAAACGACAGGGCCAAGGTCAGCATTAATGCATGGGATTTCAGTGCTGAAGAACCGAGGGCCCAAAGGGCGCACGTTAAGGCCGGCGTTGATTACAGGATCTTTAAACATGTTTTTGTTAGCGGAGGCATCGATAATATCCTTAACAGCAACCGAATGGGCATATTCATCGGCGGCGGAATTGAATTTGAGGATGAGGATTTCAAATATATCTTTGGTACCGCGCCAAGAATGCCATCCCGGTGATTTGACAAGTCGGCATTGAATTTAGTAATTTCTATCCTTATATTGTAAGAAAAGCGTTTGGCCATAGATAAACACAGGTGGAAACAAATAGAATAACTAAACAAGTTTAACCACGGATTAACACAGATAAACACAGACCTGCCTATCGGCAGCATAAATAGAGTCTGTTTATAAATGACTCTTGTTTGTCATCCCCGTGAAAACGGGGATCCAGAATATATTGAAAACACTGGATTCCCGATTATCCCGATGCGTCGGGACGGGAATGACGGACAAAAAACAGAGTTTATAAACAGACACTAAATAGACATAAGGATTAAGTTGTCAGGGTTGGTAAAAAGATAAGCCCCAATCCGTGATACCAGTTTTTTATTTATCTCCGCAAATCAGCGGCTGACTGCTGTTGTCAGGTTTATTGAGGAGTATCTTTACGACCGGGGAGACACTTCGATGTCCGGTCAATTTCAAGGAGCATGGTTTAATGATGAATATTGCCATAAAAAGTCACAAAACATTGCTTTTAGTTCTCGTATTCAGCATATTATCTGTTCTGAACGCGGGAAGTTCTTGCGCTCAGGCAGCTGAGACTGATCCGGCAGCCGCAAGGAATAACCCTGTGTTTTCGGCAAGGGATTCGATACTGTCTTATTTTCATCCTGTAAGCGGAGTGATCTCAGAGGTGCAGGGGAAAACGGCGACTATCAATCTGAACAGCGAAAGAAGATACAGGAAGGGGACACGGCTTTCTGTGCTAAGGGAGGGAAAGCCTTTTTATCATCCTGTGACCAAGCAGCCTTTCGGCAGGTCTGAGGAATATATAGGCCTGCTGGAGATCGAAGCGCCCAGGGACGGAACGTATGACTGCAGGATCCTGGACGGTGTTCCTGCGTCAGGTGATATAGTGCGGATATCTTCCTCTCCTGTAAAGGTCGCTTTTTTCCAGGATAAAAAAGCTGAATGGTCGATATCAGAGCTCTTCTATAATTCTCTGAGAGATACGGGCCGGTTTGTTTTTGCGGATTCATATGCGCAGACTGATGATCTGCAGGAATTGTCCGGTCTCGCAAGGGACCTCGGAGCTGAGGCCCTGATCATTTTTTCAACTCCTGTACAGGACAAGAACATTTCCATAAACGCGAAACTCATCTGGGCCAAAGACGCAGAGGAGTTTGCCGTTATAAATGAAGTGATGGGCCCGAGTCTGATCGGGGAGCTAATGTCGGAAAAAGAATTCTTGCCTGCCGTCTCGGCTTCCGGTTTACCGTGGGAGACCTATGAGCTTTCAGGAGGAAAGTTCATTGCAATGGGAGATGTTGACGGCAACGGAGACAAGGAGCTGGTCGTAAGCGACGGCCATGATATCCGGATCTACAGCTATAAGAAAGAACCGCAGGAAATATGGTCCATAAAGGGGAATCCTGCAGACGAGCACCTGTCAGTAGATGTGCTGGATATCAATGGCAACGGCAGGGCAGAGATATTTGTAACTTCCATGAAAAATGAAGATGTGATGAACTCTTTTGTCATTGAATTTGATCCGGCAGCCGGATATAAAAAGATCGCTGAAAAATTACCTTATGCGCTGAGGGCCGTGAACAAGAACCTTCTTATGCAGTCTTTTTATTCAAATAAAGGGCTCACAGGTACTGTGTTCACAGGCATCTGGAGGGACAACTCTTACATGACGGACAAAACCTTTTCCCTTCCTGCGGGTGTAGATATCTACGGATTTGCCCCTGTTGATTGGCATAGGAACGGCGGTCAGCAGATGATTGCCTTTGATGACAGGGGTTATTTAAACCTCTACAACAAGGATCAGTTGATCTGGAAGAGCCGGGACTCTTACGGCAAGTTCGATATTGAATTCAGGAAAAAGGCATTCTCAATAGTGAACCCTGATGAAAAATGGTATGTAAAAGGCCGTCTGGTGACTGTAAATACCGGACGCGGGCAGGAGCTCCTTGCCATTAGAAAGATGCCTGTTGTTGCTCAGGTGCCGGGGCTCGGCGCCAAAAAAGCCGAGGCAGTTTCTTTATGGTGGAACGGATCAACAATGGAAGAGACCCCTGTGATGTCCGGCATATCGGGCGCGGTGACAGATTATCTTGTATATGAGAATAAACTGATGATCATCGCCAAACCGGG
>JACQXH010000271.1 GCA_016208845.1 Nitrospirota bacterium
GCAGGAACTGTATGTCATGTTCCTTGAATACAGGATGCGTGCCTTTCAGGGAGCATTCCACATGAACCCTGATTATATGCACTGGTACGGATGGGCGCCGATGAAAGAGTCCCTGCAGAAAATTAAGGATGAGTCTGCAAAGCTGAGGGCTGAACACGCGGCTGGCAAATAGCAGATGCAGAACTGGATATAGCAAAAATAAAAATAGGCAGGGGCAGACCTTATACCTGCCCCTGCAACAAAATAATTAATCTATCCGGGTCAAGGACAGGCCCTGAAGGGCCCTGTACTGCCAATAGCTCCTCAATACTCTCTTTACATAATTCCTCGTCTCTCTGTACGGAATGTCCTCTATGAATTCCTCGATGTCTTTATGATCTGATGCAAGCTGCCATCTCCTCACAGCATTTTCTCCTGCATTATAAGCAGCTATCGCATATGGAATTTTACCGAATTCCCTGACGAGTCCCGAAAAATAATGAGTTCCAAGCAGTATATTTTTATTAGCGTCATTAAGATCGGAACTCTCTTTTATCTCGATACCTAATCCGTCTTTCAGACTTCCGGCAGTGTAAGGCATCAACTGCATGAGGCCGATCGCACCCGCGACAGAGACCGCGTTTCTGTCAAACCGGCTTTCCTCCCTTATAAGCGCCTCAACGAGATATGGGTCAACTCCGCCGTTTGCGGAAGCCTCCTTCACTGTGTCCCAGAAACCAAGAGGGAATTTCAAATAAAGAACGTCGTCGCGTGACATCCCCTCGACAGCATAGATCACATCTTTATATTCTCCAAGCTCAACCGCTGTCTGTCCAAGATATCTTAATGTTTCGAGGTCTGTTTTCAATTTCAATGCCGACCTGATCTCTTCTACTGCTTCTTCTTTCATGCCTACAGATTTGAGCGCTTCTATTCTCTCATACATTTCACCATCAGGCATTTTTGGTTTCACGGCTTCAACCTTAACGAATGTCAGGGGTGTTTCTGACCGCGCCTTTGCAAGAAAACCATAATAGCCGCTATCTTGTAATAGTTTGTTATAAACAGCGCTTGCTTCTTCATTGCAGGGTTTATCGCCTGAAGAACTGACCCCTTGCGGCAGGCAGTCTTTAGCCAGTATTTCACGGCTTTTTGCCTCCCAGTAAATGTACTGACCGCTGCTCTTTATTGACGCAAGCCTTGAAAAAGCCTCTTCTGATTCTTTATAGTTGCCCTTTCTGTAAGCCATCCACCCAAGACCCCAAAACGCATGTTCAGCATCATCAGGAAAGTCAGCAATTATCTTCTGATAAACTCGCTTCGCATCTTCCATATTGCCTTTTCTTCTGTTTTCGTCGGCAAGAAGAAGCAGGAGCATGGAGTAATATTTACTCTGCGGATATTTCTTTTTGAATTTTTCTACAGTCTTGCTGAACACCTCCATGTCACCGGTTCTCAAGAGCGCCTTTGCCCTCCAGTATAACGCCTCCGCTGTCCTGATCCGGTCAAAATTATTGGCCGCAATACTGTACTTTTTCTGGTTAAATTGGCACGTAGCAAGAGAATATCTTAAATTATCAGCCTCTGATGATCTCTTCGTCTCCTTTAATATCTCCTCATAAGCAGCCTCAGCGCTTCTGAAGCTGCCATTTTTAAAAAGGTTGCCCGCCCTCCTGATCTTTTCCGCTCTCGTAAATTTATCTGCCCGCATGACCTCAAGCTCTTTCAGGGCGTCCGCGGCAAAAGGGGTAGCATCGAGATATATCCCCTTAAAAAGATTGATCGCCCTTTCCCTCTCCACATTTATAATGAGACGCGCCAGAAGCATTTTATATTCAGCATCCTTTGCGTAATCCGCAATATATTCAGTAAGTGCTTCAGCGGCCGCCTTCTTATCCTCTAAAGCAATCCATGCCGCGATCCGGGCCTGCTTTGCTTCCTGGAGCAGGGTCTTATTCCGGATCTGTCCGGCAGAAACTACGGCCTTATTAAATTCTTTCTTCTCCATATAAATATCAACAAGCAGCTTCAGGGCATAATCCCTGAGCAGATGTCCCTGCGCAGATGCACTGGTCAAATACTCCTCGGCCTTATCGAAATTTCTCTCTCCTTCATAGAGCCTGCCAAGCAGAATATATGACTTTTCCCTGAAATTAATATCTTCTGCAAGCGTTAAGAGTATGTCTTCCGCCTCTTTGTAAGACCTGACAGAAATAAGATCCACAGCCTTTTTTAACCGATCATTTGCCGCAGGGTTTTCCGCAGTCACCGCAGAAGGGGTATCAGTATTTTCTGCAGCATATGCCGCAGTGATGATTAGGAATGCAGATAAAACAGACAAGAATATTCTTTGAAGAGAAATAATTTTCATAATATATTGTAAATACTCAGGCTTATTAGTCCGTAGTCTGTCATCTAAACGACTAAATACCTACAGACTATCGGCCTGAGCAGTTACATTATATTAGCTTAATATTTTACTGGCAGGCAACAGCAAAGGACCTTAAAAAATTAATTTCATTCCGACAACTGGATCTTTATATAAGCCTTTTTTCTTAATTCCTCTATATGACCAAGCAATTTTTTGTTCAATTCCTTTTCAATCAGATAATTTTCTATCTCATCCCTCACATCATAAAAGTCCTTATCCCTGAAAGAGGCCTTGTTCTCTTTATAAAAGGCCTCGATCTCTTCAAATGGAATGCGTATGAAGTTTTTCAATCTCCGTTCTATGTATTCATTGATCGTCTCATTGTCGTCTTTCATTCCCTGTGCGCCGTATTCAAACTTCCTGGCTTCCTTGAGCAGTAACGTCCTGTTGATCAGGCCGTCGAGGACATTTTCACGAGTCACATTATTGCCGGATTTAATGGTGCCCTGGAATGCATCTTCTAATTCACTCTGCATGATGGCATCATCATCCACAATAGCGACCACCCTGTCGATAACTTCAGCATGACAAACAGCAGACAGTAAACAGCAGACAGTAAACAGCAGAATATAAGAAGCATGATGCAAGACACAGGCTGCAAGGTTTCTTTTCTCCTGTATGCTGCATACTCCATACTGTTTTCTGTCTTTAAAACGCATGTCCGAGGCTGAAGTGTAATTCACCTGAAGACTCATTTCCCCTCCTGTCCAATTTTTGTCCGTAATCTATCCTGATTGGCCCTACCGGGGTATTGTATCTCAAGCCGATGCCTGCAGTGTAACGAAGTTCTGTGCCCATTGAATTTGTCTTTTGCCATACGTTGCCCGCGTCAACAAACGTAACCAGGCCCAGGCCTTTTCCGAGGGATATCCTGAACTCGGCGTTTGCAAGGGCAAAGGCATTGCCGCCGGTCGGATTGTCTCCCTCGCCCTTTGGCCCGAGAGTATCCTGATTGAAGCCTCGCACAGTAGTCCTTCCGCCAAGGAAGAACCTTTCAATGACAGGCAATTGCCTTGTTTTACCCAAACCATAAGCAGCGCCGCCCCTCAGGGCAACGGCAAAAACAAGCCCTTTTTTAAGCTGGTAATACCACGAACTCTGCGCTGTGATCTTCACAAATTCCGTATCGGATACCAAAGCCTTTGACGCAAACTTAAATACAATTCCCTTCAGCGACCCGGATGTCGGATCGAATGGATTATCACGGGTATCATAAAACAGGGAAGGAGACACACTGCTTATACCCAGCGTGCCTGTATCTTCCCGGCTTAAAATTATTCCGGGCGCAACGTCTTGAGTCTTTACAATCGAATACTCATAATTAAGACCGGCCTTCAAACGCGGGCTGAATTCCTTCTCTACTCCGGCTATCAGTGACAATCTGTCTATCTTATATATGACATCTTTAGTATCAAGGTTTATGGACCTTATTCTTTCTTTTATCAGAGAAACATTAAGGGGCAGGGATGGTTTGTTGAAAAGCCATGGCTCTCTGAAGTTTAAGACAAATCTCTCTTTGATCCTGCTTAAATCGCCTCTTAATCCTATCTGCCGGTTATAACCTCCGAGGTTGCGGTAATTTATGTCGATAAATCCCCTGGCACGCTCATAGTCTCCATACCCGACGCCGATATCTACAGAGCCGAAATTACCTTCTTTTAAATCAACGAGCAAGTCCTGGGTGCGGACCTGCTCCCCGGGTCTTTTATTGCCATTCTCCAGAGGCTTGATGGAAATGTCGGTGAAGAGACCGAGCTTATACAGCCGCTGCCGTGTCCTCAGGAGGCCCTCATAATTGTATGGCTCGCCTCCCCTGATCTCGAATTCCCTTCTTATGATTTTATCTTTTGTCTTCTCATTGCCGCGGATAATTATTTTCCCGACAACAGAAGGTTCATGCTCTGCGATTATAAAATTAACAGATGCCTTGTCTGCAGCAATATTGCTCCCAATATCTACCTTTGCGTCTGCATATCCGGCATTGTTGTAAAGGGACAGTATCCTGTAACGTGAATCGCCAATATCGATCTCGTTATACGGATCGTCTTTTTTAATGGACAAGGCCCCCATGATCTCAGAGGTGCCCACAGCCTTGTTGCCCTCAATATTAATATTCCCGATCTTTACCTGTGAACCTTCATTAATTACAAATACAACATCCAGCCCTGTGCCGTCTTCTGAAAATATTTTCCTGACGTCAATGACATCGGCATTAAGATACCCCAGGGCATGATAAAACTTTATTACAGATTCCCTGGCTGCATCCAGCAAGGTGTCGTCAAAGGGCCTTTTCTCCGCGAGGGGTATTACGGCCTTCACCGCGTCGTGAGAGATAGTCATTCCTTCAAGCCGTATCTCTCTCAGAACGACCTTTGCGCCTTTAAAGATAAAGAATGTCACCCTGACAATATCTTCTTCTCTCTCAATGCCTCCCAGGACCTGCGCATAGTAATACCCGTTCCCCCGATAAAGCCCCCTTATCCTGTCTGCAGTTTCCTCCACTGTATCTCCGCTTACACTTTCATCTTCAAAGAACGGAACCTCTCTTAAGAGTTCCTTGTTGCTGAAAAAGCTGTCGCCCTTAAAAACCACCTCGAGCCGCACTCCGGGGGTTACCGGTATATCAAGCTCTCCGTTTTTGAATTCATAGGGACCCACAACCGGTTTCAGGTATTTTTTATTTTTGTAATAATCCCTGAGTTTTTTTATTTGCCCTTCAACTATATCTTTATCAAAGATCTCCCCTTCTGACAGCCGCAACAGCTCTCTTGCCGCAGGCGCTATGCTTATCTTTTTTATAATCAGGGGCTGACCCTCTTCTATCAGTACATTAATAGCGGCGATGTTCCTTGTCTCATCTTTCTCAACACTTATTTTCACCCTCGCATCAGGGAATCCCCTCCTCTTATAATAATGCAGAAGATCTTCCTCTGCCCTGTTCATAAAACCCTCTCTGAAATCCTCTCCCTCTTTAAAGAACAGTACCTTTCCAATCTTCCGGCCCTGGATTATGTTGTTGCCTTTAATTTTTATTTTTTTGATGACAGGCAGTTCTCTGACAATATATCTTAATTTAATGCCGTCGCCCTCAGGCTCTGTGACCGCCTTTATATCAAGAAAGATATTCTTTTTAAAGGCCCTTTTTATGCCGTTTCTTAAAATCTCCTTATCCAGAACATCACCCTTGTGAAAACATATCATGTCTGTCAGCTCTTCCTGCTTTATACGGCTCAACCCCTCTGCCTCGATCGCTCTTATTACATCGGATGCATAAGTAAAAGAAGGAAGAAAGAGAAGGATAAGAATTACTGAATATGCGTTACCCCGGAGGAAACGGAGAAGAAAAAGATATCCTTTTTTAATAAAAGTATTTCCTTCTTTATAACCTCTGTGTTCTCTGTGGTAAATTCTTCTTCCCATTTTTTTCTTTGCCGGTCCTCGTTTATTTGAACTCGAACCTGTATTTGATGTCAGCGCCCACGCTTCCTATTTCATCCCTCGAACCGATAAGTGAGACGTTCCTGCTCAGATTGTACTGGATCTTTATGATGTTTTCCTGTGATGCCCCGATAGACGTTGTATATGTCACAAACAAGTTGTCGCCAAGGAGTCTTTTGCCTACGGTGATTTTAGGGCTGACAGTACCGCGGGCGGTTGTCTCAGGATTAACTTCAAAGCGGTCAAAACCTGTAATATACTTAAACCTCTCTTCCATCACATCCTGGAGTCTTCCGGTCAGAAAAGCCGTTGCCTCGCCTGCGCCGATACCGCTTTCGATCCCTTTTGTCTCCTTACTGATATGCCCCGCGGTCAGAAGGGTCAGGATGTCCACATCTGACAGCGGCGGATCAGAAAAAAGCGATAAAGAAAATCTGTCTACAGGCCCGTCAAGGTTCAGCCTTATTCTATAGCCGCTCGTGAAGGTCTCTGCGAGTATGTGGAACACAGGGATTATCCTGTTCAGTTCGATGAAATCAACGCTTCCTTCTATGATCTCAAATTCGTTATTTCTGAAGAAAACCGTTCCCCCTGCCGTCTCGGCCCTGCCGACAAGTCCGTATTGCGCCAGAGTTCCCTGAACATTAAGGTCTATCCTTACAGGCGTTCTCGCGATATTGTTATCAATGACTATGTTCTCCCTTCCTGTGACGTGAACATTCAATGCGGTCTTGCCTAAAAAAGAAGGCTGACTCATGGGAACTCCCCCGGCTTCTTTTATCCCAACCAGCCAGCTCTTCCATTCTATCCTTTTTACATATCTGGCCCTCTTGATGTTTATATCGCCTGTGAGGCTCTGCCTGTTTGGAGACATTTCAAAAAACAATTTGCCGTCAAATGCTGTATCCACGCCCTCCATAGGCCTGAATCGTACATCCTTGATTTCAGAAGACAGGAATAAACCCTTTAGCGCCAATTTATCCAGACGCCCGGCACCCGATACATAGATCTTTCCGCCTCCGAAATCGACATTGAACGAATCAAAAGTAACTCTGTCCTTATCAAGAAAGATGTCTCCGCTGAGAGGGCCTATCCTGTAAGGCCGTCCCTCCAGCTTCACGTTTGTATCCCTGATATTTATTCTTCCTCTCAGCTCCGGCGCCTCCCAGTTTCCCGAGACATCCACAGCAAAAGAGCCTTCCCCTCTCAGGGATTCAATGTTCCTCGTTAAAATCTTCAGTGGGGCCAGGTTAATATCGCCGTGCATCTTTAAATTATAATGTTGCCCGATCCTTA
>JACQXH010000042.1 GCA_016208845.1 Nitrospirota bacterium
GACAACGGTGACATTTCCGTCATGTACGGCAATGGCGCTGTATTTAAGTCTAGTAGGACCGACGGTCTGTTCACCGTCTGCAGTATTAAAAACGGGTGCCTCGAAGTAACCATTATTTTGACTCCCATCAACATAAGGATAAGGATAAAGATCATCCTCCGTCCCTGTCCAATATCGGGTTGCCATAAGATTCTGAAAATCACCGGTATTACTCAGACAAGGCGATGAGCTACCCCCAGTGCCACAACCATTAGTATACGTATATCCCTTATTTCCAAGCTCCGTATAATATAGATGCCCCATCTCACTATTAGTTAAGTTATAACCAACCGCCCCCAAATAGCCGGCACTAGGAAATCTCCAACCGTCATAAGCGATTCCACCAAAATTCACTGATAAGGAAGACACAGAATTCATCTGATCCTGCCACATCTGCAGTTTACCATTACTATACGCCGGGAATGTATAATCGTACCACGTGATATCAAGGTCAGTGTCATAGATAAGTCGGAATGTTCCGTAGGCTGATGTGCCCTCACCGCGGAGTTCCAAGTCCGCATGAGCCTGCAAAGAAAAAACAAAGACTCTAGCCAATAAATAAACAACGATACTCAAACTCTTCATTCCCTTTTTCATTTCCCCCCCCCTCTACTATTTATACATGCAGGATTATAAAAACATTATCCTCTAAGCTATGAGGAAAAGCAAGAAAAAAACAGGCAACAAACTGTAACCATTTTGTAACCGCGAGTACTTAATTCAATCCAACCACAGCCAACTGCAGCCAACATTGAGAAAAAAGAGAATCCCTTGAAGTTAAAGAAGAAAGCCTTAAAATCAAGGGCTTAAGGCATGTAACTTAAAAGACTACTTTTTGACTTTGAATGCGCAGCGAGCGAAGTAAGTGAATTTAAAAGTAGATTACTCCTTACATTAAGTCCCGCAGGCTTTGATGATAAATTAATATGAGATCAGGCACTTCGTATTGTTGCAGGAGTGGTGAAACCTGACCGCCGTTACGCAGGCGCAAGGGACTTTAAACCCTCGTCAGCAATAGCGTGCCTTATTTAAGGTTCCCCGCCTTCAGCAGTGCTTCCGGCGGGTCCGCTGGGGCGGAGAGTCCGGTCTCCGGCACCATAGAGTCAAATCTTTATCTGTACAACTCTAAAAAATCTTCTACACTCAATCCTGCCTTTTTTATCTGGTCTCTTAACAATCCCTGTTTTATGGGCTTGCCCTTATGGACAGGGATTGAAAGAATATAAATACTTCCCTCTTTTGTAAGTTTAACATGACTGCCTCTTTGTCCTTCTGACTTCCATCCTGCCCGCTCAAATGCCTTTACAACCCTGTCAGGTTTCAGGTTATGCAGACCGCTCATGAGGCCTTCTTGACCTTTCTTTTCTTATCTACAACTTCAAGATGACCCTCGATTGCATCCTTTATCATCTCAAGGGCTTCTTCTATTGTATCGCCCTGAGAGGCGCATCCGGGAAGGGAGGGAGACTCTATCCAGTATCCGCCGTCCTCTGTATCGACACGAAGCATTACGGAATATTTCCTGCCTCTGACAGTCACGGAATATGTCTTGTCCTTCTGCATGGAAACAACCTCACCTTTCAGGTCTTCAACAATTTTGCCAAGCGCAATAGAAAAGACAAGCTGTCCGGATTTTAAGGTGTTGATTATTTTTTTATCATTCTCAGTAATTACAAAGATTGTCTCTCCGTCTGTTAAGAATTTGAGTTCTAAAAGAGGCTTCTTTATCTCCGGCATGTTCTTTTTGAGATAAATAACAGCCTTTCTTATCTTCTGGAGACTGACGCCCTTATCTAACAGGGTCTTTGCAAATTTTAGTTGAATGAGGTCATGGAAAGAGTAAAGCCTTAAAGAGCCATAGCCTGTAGCCTCACTTACAGACGGTTTAATGAAATGTGTCCTGTCCCAATAATCAATCTGCCTTATGCTTAAGCTAGTTACGTTAGATACAGTCTTGCTATTAAAGTTCATTTCAATACCTCCATGCTGATTTAAGCTTATGATTATAATTACATGGATGTAATTATAAAGTCAAATTGAATATTGTTGAATCCTACAAAAAAACATTTCACCCTGCCAGCTGGCAGGTCTGTGGCTAAACTTTTATTTAGGTTAAAATGCCTTGCCATTCGTAACGGATGGTTGAGAGTTTTTTTAGAAAATGATATTATTAACCTGAAATTTAAAAAAAAGGAGATAACAAATATGGCAAAGTCGCAAGAGTCAAGGAAAGAGTCAAAGAAGAAACCGATGAAGACAGCTAAAGAGAAGAAGATGGCAAAGATGGAGAAGAAAAGAAATAAGTAGCCTGCAGGATATGCCTATTTTTTAATGAGTCTTATGCCGTTGCTCTCAATGTCAATAAGCCGATTTTTGTAAAGGGCGCCTATCGCTTTTTTGAATGTTTTCTTGCTTACCCCGAACAGGCTGTAGATGATCTCTGTGGAGCTTTTATCCGTCGCAGGAATAAATCCGCTTCGTGCTTTCAATTGGTCCATGATTTTATGGGACACACCATCGATCGCATCATAGCCGGGTTTTTGGAGGCAGAGATCGATCTTGCCGTCTTCCCGTATCTTTTTAATGAATCCCATTATGCGTTGTCCCTTTTTTAAGGCCTGAAACACCTCGTTCTTATAAAGCACTCCCCGGCCCGATTTGCTGATAAGGGCCGTATATCCCATGTCGGTCTGATCGCAGATCAGCAGTTCGACACTTTGGCCTTCCTTGTATTCTGCCGGCTGTTTATCAGGGGGCTTGTTAGATTTTGAGGAAGCAATACTACGGTTAATCCTGTTGTTATGGTAATCCCCGGCATCGGGATTCTTGAGGACCCTTATTTTTTTAATTTATCTGTCTCCGTCACGAAAATCTCCTTCATTTATCATACAGTAAGTTTAAACCTAAAATGGCAGTTATCCCAGCCTGTACGGCGGGCAGGCGCTGATTTGCACAAATTGTTAAAAAAATGTGGTAGAGGGCCAGTAGCTAATCCCTAATAAATCTGTTATCACCTGCCGATCAAAAGACAAGGCAGATCTGTGCTAATCCGTGTTCAGAAATGATCTTGCAAACGCCGCCAAGTTTCTTTATGGCCATATAGGCCTTTTCCCTGTCGATAAGTGCCGGGTCATATTTAATATGTATGACGTCGTTTTTGTAATCAGCCGATGCATCGAGTATCCCTTCTGTTTCAAGGAGTATCTTTTCCATGTCCTGGGCGCATCCTGTACAGGATATCTCCCCCAGCTTAAGAGTCATTTCTTTAATATTTTTATGCATTGACGTTGCTGTTATAGTAACGACGCAGGTTGTTTAGTATGTCAGTCTGTAGTCTGTCATGAAACAGGTTATTTAGTTTACCAGTCTGCAGTCTGTTGGCTAAAAGCCTAAATACCTACAGACTATCTGCCTAAAGAACTAAACACCTGCAGACTTTCCACTTGATAAGTAAATGGCTAAGGCCGGTTTCTTCGCGGGGCCAACATGATCATGCCTATGCCTGTAAGGAATAATATGACCCCTGATGAGAATGCAAATTTATAAGGTATCATCATTGCATTACCGTGATCTTTACCTGATATGCCGACGTTTGTCTGAAGGGCGGGGTGCCCGAACGTGATCTGCATATTCCCGAGATTGCTGAAATAATTCGAGCTGAAGCACATATTTTCATCAGGATGATATTCAATAATGAACGGAAGTGTGGCAGTTGGCAGGCATATGCCTATCAGTACAAGCATTATCCCTATTTTTTTTATCATTTGAACCGTCCTTTTTTTATAAATAGTATAACATGCATGCTGTAATTTAAACGTCGCTATCAGGGACTATTACGACCTTTAATGAATTCCTTGCATCTGATGCTAAATTAAAGCCCGTCTGGATATCGGACAGCGCAACCCTGTGAGTTATCATATCCCTGACATTGACCGTGCCGCTTGCGATCAGCTCCAGGGAAGTGCGCAGGTCGTCAGGTGAAGCGCCATATGAAAAAGTGACCGTTATCTCATCGCGCCAGAATTTGACGTAAGGAAATGCCACGTCCGCATCAGGCACAGCAAAGAAAAGAATAGTCCCTTTTCTGTCAACAGAGGAAAAGGCGTTTTCAACCGCCTGTCTCGCCGACGCGCATACTATAACAATATCGGCCAGTCTATCCTGATTAAGTTCCCGGAGTTTTTCAGGAGTATAGACGCCTGCATGGATGACATGATCTGCTCCTGATTCAAGGGCCTTCATTAATCTGTACTCATCTATGTCAGTGGCAATGACGCGTGCATTTTGTGATCTTGCAAGCTGTATATGCAGAAGGCCGGAGATGCCGGACCCTATTATAAGTATGGTCCGGTCTTCTTTGATCTCTATGTGTTTCTGTCCGGAGATTATGCATGCCAGGGGCTCGATCATAGTTGCATCTGCAATGTAGCACGGGACGTGATGGGAGACAAAAACGCGGTCGCCGATATTAAACGTATCCACGTCTTTCCCAACAGCAACTATCTCTCCGGCCATCTCGTGGCCGAGGACACGCGGGGCCTTTTTAATCCTGTACCACTCCATGACATCAGTTCCGCAGATACCGCAGGCCTTCATCTTTACAAGGATTTCCCCGTCAGATATGGCCGGGGCCAGACGGTCTTCGATCCTGATATCGTTGTTTTTATAATAGACAGCTACTTTCATTTTAAATACTAAGGTTGTTTAGACTGTAGCCTGTTAGGTAGACAGTTCAGGTTGTTTAGACTTATAGTCTGAAGTCTGTTAGCTAAATGACTAAATACCTACAGACTATCTACCTGAGTAGCACGAAATATCTCTTGAAATTATTTCTTTGAATAAATTTCAAATGCCTCGTCCACAGAGGCGCCTTTATGAACTATCGCCTTTATGGCCTTCATCATGCCGACAGGGTTGTCGCTCTGGAAAATGTTCCTGCCCATATCTACGCCAGATGCACCTTCCTTGACGGCATTTGCGGTCATCTGAAGTGCTTCTTTTTCGGGGATCTTCTTGCCGCCGGCCATAACAACAGGCACCGGGCAGCTCTCAACCACTTTGAAAAAATCCTCGCAATAGTAGGTCTTTACAAAATGCGCCCCTATTTCAGCGGCTATCCTGCACGCAAGCCCGAGATATCTGGCGTCCCTCACCATGTCTCTGCCTACTGCTGTAATGGCGAGCACAGGCATACCGTATCTTTCTGCCTCGCCTACCAGTCTCCCGAGGTTTGATATTGTGCGGTCCTCGTTCTTGGCGCCCACAAAAATTGACATTCCTATTCCGGAGGCATTGAGCCTTATGGCCTCCTCAAGGGATGTCGTTATATCTTCATTGGATAAATCTCCGAGTATGCTGGGACCGCCTGAGACCCTGAGGCAAACAGGGGTGCTGAATGCCGGATCGACACTGGTCCTGAGCATCCCCCTTGTTATAAAAAGGCAGTCAGCGTGAAGTATTAAAGGAGAGATATTTTTTTTAAAATCCTTCAGGCCGGTAGTGGGGCCCTGAAAATACCCGTGATCGACCGCGAGCATGACGGTCTTTCCTGTCTTGGGATTTATTATGCGGGACAGCCGGTTCTTCATGCCGTAATCCATTATTGGTCCTCCCTGATCTTCTTGTATAGCCTTTCTATAAAGGACTTTTCATCATCGGTCAGATTGGCGAATTTAAAGGCCACTTCATAAACCGGCCGGATATTGGTTCCGTCCTCTGTTGTACCTCTTAAAAAGGACCTTAACGATATCACGAGGGGTGTTATCATTTCACTGCCATGTGAAGACAATATCTGGACCTTGTATCTGCCATTGACATTTAAACGCTTCGAGGTCTCCTTAAAGATATTTGTTTTCTGTCAATAATAAATCGAACCGTTTTGCTGTAAACGCCTGTGAAATTTATTTTAAATGCTGTTCGATCTTTCAATAGCTGCCTGTTATATATCTGCCTGTTTTGAAACGAAATGAGATCTATTGCAGATGCACTGAATTGCAATTATTATAGTCTGTCACACGCGCGGGCGGATAATTTCTCAAGCGTCGCCTCATCCAATTCATGAATATAATCATGCAACGGATATGTCCTGCTACATTCCATGCAGCGCATATATATCCCGCTTCAGCTCATGGTCAATTTCAAATTGCCCTTGCACATTTTGCACTTGATGCTTCCGGATTTGTTTGTCATAGGAGCGTAGAACCTCTTTTCTCTGGGAAAACTTGTATATATCAATTATAGAATTTTATGTTCTCATTTATCAATTGACAAAATATTGTTTATATTAAAATAAAAAGAATTATATGCCTGATGATATTCTTGTCTCAGTGCGTAATATAACAAAAAATATTTGACCTTATCCATTCACTAAAGAAATTAACATGGTTATTCCAGGGATATCAGCGCTTGCCGGCCTTGTTTAACAGGCTTATCGCCAGATGATCAATACCCATGATCTTTCCTCTTATTCAGATGATGGAACAGACGGCAGGTCTTTATTTAAATAAGATACGTAATTAATATTAACATAGTCGTATATTTTCATCTAATGACTATTATTGTGAACTGCCTTACCTCTTGAAATCACAAAATAAAAAAAGTGTTGCAATATTTTACAAATATGTTAAAATAACAGCTAATAATGTATTGTTGGTCCAAAAGAGGCTCAAAGGCATAATGGAGATTAATTGTGGCGGTTGATGTGCGGATGCGGGATTGGGCCTTTGTTGGCTATGGGCTCTGTAATAAGAGTATAATATCGAACTATCAGTATAAGGATCATGTTCAGCGGGAAGGGTCAGTCTTTTTTCGTCATTAAAAATCTCAATGCTGGGAATGAGTGCTGCTATTCCTTAAATTGCAGGTTAAGGCATGACGTTATGATGTCGATACTAATGAATGACCGATTCCCAGTATTATCACGGGAAAAGATGATAATTTATTTGAGAATGAACAAGCGGAGCTGAAATTCTAAGAGCGCAAACATAAAGGATATGGAGATACTGGCGTTACTCAGCAAGGGAGACGACTTCATTGTTTCCGAGGTCAAAGATGCACTGAAGGGGTATACTGTTTATCCCCTGAAGACATTGGATGAGCTTGAGGAATTGCATTCCAATATTCCGCTCAAGGTGATACTTATTGATACTGTCTCTTACAGGCTCTCGTCCCTTGATGATTTATTGAGCAGGCTTCATGAGGGCTCTGTCGTTCTGATCACACCTGAGAAACTGAACAGGTTCAATTCTGACAATCTTCCGCGAAGCATATACGAGTGCATTGACTCAAGATCAATAAGAAGAGGGCTGCTGGTCGTTGTTGAACGTGCTCTCGAGAGGCAAAGATTCAAAAATGAGCTCGAGCTGCTGAAAAGATCCAAGAACATTCAGCCGCAGGGGAATCTCTCGAGGTATGATGCGGAAGCGGGATCGGGATATCGTGACGCATATCCGGGCGGAAGGTACATTCAGGAGAAGGTCCTGATCAATTTTGCCAAGATGCTTACCGCTATGTTTGATATGAACAGCCTCTTCAACCACTTCATGGATTCCATTTTGGGGATAGCGCGCGTGAGCAAGATGTCAGTAATGCTCAGGGAAGAGGAGGGCTTCTGCGTGAAGGTACATTACGGACTGGACCCCTATCTTGCCGAAAATATCAGGCTGAAGAAGGACAGTGCGCTTGCAACATGTCTTTCAAGAACGGGACGAATAATTATTAAGCCGGTTAATCCGGCAGATGCATCTTTTGCAGAAGTGACTTCCGAGATGAATCTGCTGCAATGTTCTTTTTCATTTCCGATGATATACAAAGGCAATCTCATCGGCATCTTTAACATTGATAATAAGATAACCGAAGAACCTTTTTTCAAGGAAGAACTGGAGACCATATACATCCTGTGCAATTATCTTGCCGCCGCGGTAAAGGAGATAAACCTCTACCACCAGATATGGTATCAGAAGGAATTTACAAAGAACGTATTGTCCAGCATGAGCAGCGGTATGATAGCGATCGACAGGGATGAAAAGATAACGGTCTTTAACCCTCAGGCCTCTGAAATTCTTAATCTGGAGCCCGCAAAAATATTGGGCAGCGATCTGAGGAGCCTCCCTTCTCCTATGGGAGATATTCTTTACGAAACAATGACCATGGGAACTGCCTATAAGAGATATGAGGTTGAGGTGGGTCCTGACAGGATGCCGCTTGGTATAAACAGCTGCAGGCTTGTGGATGAGAATCAGGAACCTGTCGGTGCCGGAATAATTTTCAGCGACCTTTCAGATTCCAAAAAGCTCGAGCTGCAGAAGAGGCAAACAGAAAGACTGGAAGCGGTAAATAAACTGATCGGTAAAATTGCGCATGAGATCAGGACCCCGCTGACATCCATACAGACATATACTCAGATACTGGGGGACAAATACCGCGATGACGAAGAGCTGAATAATTTCTTTTCTGCGACAGTTCTTCAGTCCATCCAGAAGCTGGACAGCCTGCTTGAAAAATTAGTGATTTTTTCTAGTAAAACGGATTATAATCTCAGTGAAGAGAACGCGGGCAGTGTCATTAAAGAGGTCGCTGAATATGTTTCAAAGAACATTCCCAGGGACTATAAAATATTGTTTGAAGGTATCAGGGACTCTGTCCTGATAAGTGTGGACAAGAGACTTCTGATAAAGGCAATACATTTTTTTGTGCTCTATATTGTTGAAAGGTCAAAAAAAGGCTCAACCATTACAATGAGTGCGCGCGTGATCATGAAGGACCCCCCCGGCGTGGAGATATTGCTGAAATACAGCGGAGAGGAAATTTCAGAGACTGAAAGAAAAAACCTGCTCACGCCTTTGCATGATATCGACGGCCTGGGCACCGAGATGAACATGCCGATAAGCCACAAAATAATTGAAGGGCACGAAGGCAGCATCGATATACAAAGCGAAGAAGGTTCCAATACCTTTATCATAAGATTACCGGCTGTGGACAGAAGGGCTTCACAGATCCCTCTTGAGGTGAGACGAATTGACAGACAATAAGGAAAGAGTCCTGATAATCGATGATGAGATCGCGCCAAGGGAATCGCTCAGGATGGTCCTGAAGGACCGGTATAATGTTTCAACCGCTACAGGGGCCAGGGAGGGGTTTAACATTATGACCCAGAACCCCGCTGACCTTGTGGTCCTTGATATCATGATGCCGGAGATCAACGGAATAGAGGCCATGAAGGAGATCAAGCAGAGGCACCCTGATACAGAAGTGATCCTGCTTACCGCATTTGCCAGCATTGAATCTGCAAGAAGCGCCATTCGCTATGGGGCTTTTGATTACCTGACAAAACCCTTTGATAAAGATGATGTTATTACGGTCGTTGAGAGGGGACTTGAAAAGAGACGCGCTAACATCAACCTGAAAGTTGAAAAGGATAAATTGTGGAGCCGGACACGGTATCTGGAAGAGCAGATCAACAGCGCAAGGCAGAACCTGGTAATGTCGTACGAAGGCACTGTCAAGGCACTGATCCTGACCATTGACGCCAAGGACCATTATACATTTAATCATTCTGAGCACGTTGCACGGCTTTCAGTTGAAATAGCAAAAGTGCTGAATTTGCCGGGCAAGGTGAAGGACAGGCTCGAGCAGGCGGCCCTCATGCACGATATAGGAAAGATCGGAGTTGATGAGATTATTTTGAGAAAGAACGGCCGTCTTACGGATGATGAATTCACAGAGATTAAAAAGCACCCTGTGATAGGCGCGACGATTGTTCAGCAGGTGCCGTTTCTCGAGGATGCGATACCGGTCATTCTTCATCATCATGAAACCTATCACGGAAGGGGATATCCCATAGGCCTCAAGGGCGAAGAGATCCCTTTGACAGCAAGGATCGTCATGGTGGCAGATGCCATTGATGCGATGATGCGGGCCAGGCCTTACCGCGGAGCCCTTCCCATGGAAAAAGTTTTCAGCGAGTTGAGGGAAAATGCAGGGACGCAGTTCGACCCTCAGATCGTGGAGCTGATATTAAAAGGCAGAATATCTCTGGAATAAAATAGCCTGCTAATATTAAGTTATCCCGAACAAAAGTTGAAAGTGATCCGGAATGCTGTCATTCCGGATACTATAAATCAGGGCCTGATTAGACCCAGAAAACGAAATAGACTGAATAAAAGCATGCAGAGACGTCCTTTCTCCATGACGAATCCGCTGAGGCGCACAAAACCTCTATAAAGCAACCTGCCTGCCGGCAGGCAGGATTTATTTAAAATTAAATATCGAGTTTCCTGTTAGAAATCAAACCGCTTAAAGCAACAGTCATAAGTAACCATAAGGTGTTGTTCGATCGAATCCGTGCTGTGCCGGACGTATAGAGCTTTTTCAGCCGCCTCTGCCCGCTTTCTTATTTTTCAAATGCGTTTTCCGGGTTTAATCATTCTACACTCCATTTTAGTTGTATCACTCTTACTGCCTGATATTATGGAGTTTTTTTTACTATGTTAGGCCCTGAAATATCTAATTATCCCTGTTACAAGAAACAAAGCCGATTATGCAGATAACCAAATCCCTATCTTAACACCTGATGAGTTTCTTGCTCTGTTAGAGAAATAGATTTGCTATTGAACTTTATTGCAGTTACATATTGAGAAGGAGAAAATGCAAGAAAAACGCTTGCACGCCGGTCAGTATGGGGGGACCTGACCCCCTTTCCCACTAATTAAATCTTTAGACCAAACCGTGCAATTATGGCAAAAGATCCTGTCAAAATGACAAAAGGGTTGGCTTACACACCATTTATTGAAAAACCAACTATCTGATTATTATGTATTTTTCTTGTGGCATACCGTTTGCATCTTTTTATCCCAAAAAAAGCATTAGGAAAATCAGAAAGCAGGCAGATGCGAACCTGTCCGCCCCAGCGGATTCGGCATGGAGAAATGGCGTCTCTTACTGCTTTTTTCAGTCTATTGCGTTTTTTGGGTTTATAGGACACGTTTTTATTTTGATTGCAAAGTAATATTTTGATCACAAGTATACTATTTATTCCTGAGATTCAGGAGAGAATCAGATTCCGTTAGAAAGTCCGGACGGGTTTTTAATCTTGTTTAAATGCATAATCGGTCTTGTAGGCCCCTTTATGGCGCGGCTTTCTTACGGAATGAATAAATCATTATTTTATTCTTTGAAAGGAGGGGAATATGTGAAAATATCTTTCTTTAATTAATAAAGTTCAGACTGGGCAGGCATTATTTCATTATGTGAAGTCTGATCTAAATATTCAAATCTGATTTATTTGTTTCACGTTCTGTTAAATCTTCTTATAACTGTTTAACAACATAACGGGGGGTATTTATGAGGGTCTTACTACATGCTAAAAACTTAACAACGTTATTATTCATACTTGCTTTAATAACAGGAAGTGTGAATTCCGTGTTTGCTGCTCCACTGGTTCTACTCAAGGTGCTTAATGTGCCAAATGAATTCGGAGATATTATTATTGTCCGTGGCAACAATGTGGAAGTCGAGTTTACGGTTTCAGATCCGATGTTCGAAAGCAGCAATGAGGATATTATAAGGTTAGTGCGCATAGAAGATGGCATTGTTGCGACTCAAATGACAAGGGGTAAAGAGCTGTCGGGTTCCCGTTCACTTGGGACACAAAAGACTGTCGGTAACGATGTCCTCGGAAAACTCCAGGTGCAATATCTTTCCAAAACGACTAAACAGGTTCTTGCGACGTCCTTGCAGACCGTCTTTCTCGTTGACAACCAGTCGATCCTGGAGCTCACAGGTCGTACAGGGGCAGTAGAAAAAGAAGTAATAACCGTGAAGGAAAAGGTCATATTGGCAGAGAACCTGGCACAGGAGGCCAAAGCCGCTGCCGCCGTCGCTGATACCAAAGCTGCTGAAGCGATGACCAAAGCAGATTTAGCAGACTTGAAAGCTATAATTGCAAACCAAAAAGTAGAGGAAGCTAAGTATAAAATAGAGTTAGTAGAAGTTATTTCACTGGGGGCCAAGACCAAGGCAGACACGGCTGATGTTAAGGCGATGGAGGCCAAGACCAAGGCAGACACGGCTGATGTTAAGGCGCTGTCCGTCAGGTGAGTTTGTTACGGGTATTGCTGCAAACGGTGATATAATCTGCGCACCTGCTGTATCTGAAACTCCTTCACTTAGCCTGCTGGCTTATTATCCGCTTGATGGCAATGTCTTAGACTCAAGCGGACATGCATATAACGGCACTATCGGCGGAACAGCAGCATACGCTGCAGGTCACACAGGAACGGCATTTTCCTTTAACGGTGCCACCTATATTTCCACAACGCTTGATATTGATTCCAGTATCCAGCCGCAGTTGACCATGGGGGCATGGGTGCGCCCGTCAGGTGCTTTTTATGGACAGGTAATGACCCATGATGACCAGGGATTCGACAGGTCACTGATCTACTATAATGGTGACTGGCGTGCATATGATGGACCCGGCGGCGGCTCCGTACACACCGGACTGCTGACCGCCACCGGCGGCTGGCAGTTCATTGCGGTTGTGTATGATCAGGACAGGCAGACCGTAATGTTATAT
>JACQXH010000277.1 GCA_016208845.1 Nitrospirota bacterium
GTTGAGTTCATTTTGGCGGGAGCGAGTGCTGTGGCTGCCGGTACTGCAAATTTCATGAATCCTGAGGCGGCCCAGGATATAATTAACGGACTGAAAAAATTCATGACCGAAGAAAACATCAGAGATGTGAACGAATTGATAGGAGGTCTTAAATGTTAGAAAGGCCTATAATCACACTCACAACCGATTTTGGCATCAAGGACCCTTTTGTCGGAATAATGAAAGGCATCATACTTGGTATCAATCCTTCAGCGCAGATAATAGATATTACCCATACAATAGACCCTCAAAATATTATCGAGGCAGCAAACGTGGTGTCAATGGGTTATAAATATTTTTCACCCACATCCATACATGTCGTTGTGGTGGACCCCCAGGTCGGAAGCGCACGAAGGCCGATACTCGTTGTAACTGATGATCATTATTTTATAGGGCCGGACAATGGTGTATTCTCCAGCCTGTATGAAGAGAAGGACAATTTCGCTATTTTCAAAGTGCTTCATATAACCGCATCTCATTATTTTCTTCCGCCAAAAGGTTCGACGTTCCATGGCAGGGATATATTTGCACCTTCTGCGGCATGGCTTTCAAAAGGTGTTGAGAGCGTCAAATTCGGCGATGAGATTAACGACTACACTGCACTTACGCTGCCAAAGGTTCAGGCAGTGAATGAAAAAGCAATTGAGGGAACTGTGGTTCATTTTGATGGTTTTGGAAATGCTATTACAAACATAATTAACGCAGACATGCAAAAAATAAACCCTGAAATGAACATAGATAAATTCCAGATAATTTACAAAGATATCAAGATAGGTCTTTCAAATTATTATTCAGAGACCTCAAGCCAATTGTCTGCGGTCATCAACAGTTTTGGATTCCTTGAGCTTTTCACTTATAAAGGCAAGGCATCGGACAAGTTCGGCATAAAAATAGGCGATAAAGTCAGTGTAATGGTCATCTGAAATGCGGGTATTGCTGATCGGTAATTTCGCCCCCCCATACGAAGAAGAGAACCTTTACAACCTCTCATTGCTCCAAAAACTTGAAGATGACGGCCATGAATGCGCCGTTATTAATATTTCCGATAATGCCGCTAATGACAAAAGGTTCATCAACTCCAAGAACTACCCTGATTTCATTATTAAATTACTGCGCCACTGCCTGAAAAAAGATGTCGTTCATTTTTCAACCAAGGGTTATCTCAGGCTTGGCCTGCTCAGGCTGATGACATCCATTATTATCTGCAAATTTCTTGGCGCAAGGCCGGTGATAACCCTTCATACGGAAATGTTCTCGATAGCAGGTCAGATGCGCAGCCCCGTTGGAGGAAGACAGACGATCTATGCTTCTTTCTCATTAGCGGACAGGATCATATGCGGTGACAAGGACACCTTTGATGTTGCATCAATGTATATGAAAAAAACCAATTTTGAATTAATTCCTGCCTTTATTTATATCCCTGAAAAATATGCCAATGCTGAATTTCCGTCATTAAAAAAACTGGAAAATATGGACAAGGTCATCATTTTTTCAGATGTCGAATATCCCTCCTTTATTTTCGATATTCTAATCAGCCTTCTTGCCGATTTTTCCCTTCCATCTAATACCGGGATAGTAATTTCGGCTTCCAAGGGCTCCTCTGCTGAATTGCAACGTGTTATAAGAACATCAAAAGGCTATACGGGGGACAACTTCATTTTAATAGCACCTGAAGACCTGTCCTCAACTATGTCAGCGTATTCAATGGCAGATGTTATCATAAGGCCGATGAGCTGCGACGGTAAAAAATTATTTGGATCTTTTGCCGTATATATCAAACAGGTCTCGCACTCAGGAAATTACCTGTATTTCCCGTCCGGGCTCCTTTCTGTTAAAGACGGGGATACAACAGAATTGAAGACTTGTATTATTAATGCCTTGTTCTGCAAGGGATCCGGGCCGGCCCCGGGACCAGATACAGATAAATCATACATCAGGATAAGAAATATTTATGAAGGGAAAAGCTGACTCATTCCTCAAACAGGCCCGGCATATCCTTTTTAGCCAGAGAAAGCTTCCGGTCATATTCAGCATCACCTTTTCCGAGATAATTGGAGATCAATTTTGAGAGCGCGGATCTCCAGTTGCCGAGAACGGTGCGGAAAGTCCATTTAAGGTTATAATTCAAGGACCTGGTCATAATAAACAGAAAAACAGACGGCTCAATGGTCCTCTTCACCATAAAATGAAACAGATTCACCAGAATAATGTGTTTCTGCCCCCTCAGTGTACCGGGCTTATTTAAATACTGAACAAGGCTTCGCGGGATATACGGAGTTATGCCAAGCAATTTATTGCCGTAAGTATCATCGATCTTGACCATATACCTGTAGAGATATGCCTCAGGATCTGCAATTTTATCCTTAATCGCTTTTTCGGTCAGAGGAGTCCCCGGGAAGAAAGTCAGATGGGCCAATGAGATTATAAAAGGCCTCTTCAGTTTTGATATGGCATGGATGGTCTCTATTTCATCGCTTTCTTTTTCATAAGGATTATCGACTATCATCTCGAAAAAGGGCGCTGCCCTGGACTCTGAGATGACCTCTGCCGCCCTTATCACTGAAGAGAAGCGGATCTTCCTGTCATAAACTTCAAAATTGACTCGGTCGCTTCCGCTCTGAACACCCATCACGACCATGCTGAGCCCTGCCCTTTTTAACAGCAATAATTTTTCCCTTTCGAGCATTGTGGGGATGGCACGCACTATAAAAGGCAGGTTAATGTGCCTTTTATATTCAGCACAAAAATTTTGAATCCACTCCATGTTGTGTGCAAAAAAACAGTCATCTTCAAAATTTATGTACAGAACGAAAGGGTCCTTTCGTACCTCTATTAATTCCTCCATGCAGTTCTCAACAGACCTCTCCCTGACCTTCCTGCCGTATACAGTTGAGAGATAGGAATTGGCGCAATAACCGCAATTAAAGGGACATCCCCTCGTTGTTATCATCATGTGGCATGTGCCGCCGTACAGGGCGTAACGCCGGAACAGTTGAGGATTCTGCCTGAAATTATGTATTTTGTCATTGTGGAATGCATAGAAATATTCCGGCAGATACTCCTGGAACGGGAGGCTGTCAAGATCAGGTTCAGGGGCGGCCGGAGGTTGTTTTATAATCCTTCCATTGTCTTTTGCCCATATGTTTGATATTTCAGGAACAGTATTTTTGTCACTGGTCTTAAGATGTTCCAGCAATGAAACAACTGCCTTCTCCCCCTCGCCAACGCACACGTAGTCTGAATATTTCAGGCATTCATCCGGCGTAATGACTGCATGGACGCCTCCCCAGATTATGGGTATCCGGAACCTCTCCCGTAAAAGCCTGGTGATATTTTTTGCAGGATAAAACTCGATCGACATGAGCCCTATTCCTATTAAATCAGGGCTGTAGTTTCGGATAAAATCTTCGATCGCTGGATTTAATTCTCTGTCCAGATAACCCGGCAGGAACAATATCTGCGCATCATGGCCGCTTGCACGTACATTAGCAGCAATGTATTTCAAGCCGGTGACATAGGCATTAGATTGTAATGATATCAGAAGGCATTTCATTTATTTATATTATCATATTTATTAGGGTTAAATTAACTGCATAATATGTTGCAGGCAAGCACTATGGGCGAATAAAAAGTCAGAAATTATATCCAAAGATTTAAATTAAAAAGCCGCCGTTTTGGCCCTTCGTGCATTTGCAAATATAAAGCCTGACCGATCTTATATATTACATTCTCAAATTCAAAACCTACAGTTGGTTACACAATCACCATCACGCCTATATTTTAACAAAGCATAATCCGGACGGCGGGTTCGCCACTTCGACAGGCCTGCCTACCGGACAGGCAGGCTCAGGATATATAATTGTGCAGTTTTATGTCGGAGATTCAGAGGTGGGAGAAGGCCAGAAGAAAAATTGCTATATTTTATTCGGGATATGATGATATAATTTAGCTATCAAGGAGAAAGAAATGGGAGCTTTGGGTGATAATTATCGAGGATATCAGAAAATCAATCCGCGAAGGCAAAGTAAGGATCACGGACCATGCTGACGAGTAAGCACAGGCAGACAATCTTCTCTTTGAGGACATACGCATTTCAGTAGCAAGCGGTGAAATAATAGAACATTATGAACATCATAAACCATATCCGAGCTGTTTGATTTCCGGCAGGAATTTCAGGAATGAGCCGGTTCATAGTGTATGGGCATATAATGCTGAAATAAAAGCAAGCGTTTTAATAACAGTTTATCGTCCTGATCCAAAGAGATGGCTGGAGGATTTGAAAACGAGGAGGCTATGAAGCTATTTGAAAAATGTCCTCTTTGCGGGGGAGAAGTTGTTGAGAAAGAGGTTGAGAAACTTCTTAAGGGTGATGGTAATACGGCTATTGTGAAAGTCAAGGCCGAGGTTTGTCATCATTGTGGAGAAAGACTTTACTCACCTGATGTTATTGCCAAATTCGAAGATATAAGAAAAAGGCTTAAGGATGGAAAGATTGAGAATTTCGTCGAGATCGGCAAGAGCTATCAAGCCGCTTGAGATAAAGATTTGTTGACTGAAGACGAATTGAATAAAAATCCCTGCTAAAAAACTTCTTGACATGAATCTTGGGGGGGATATAATATTTACAAGTCTATTTTCTCCCGGGTGAAGGAATAATGGATTTCAAAGATAAGCCTGCCTTTAGAATCATCTCTTGCCTCGCGGAGACAATGTGCTTATTCATGTAAAAGGTACGGTGGGAACTGCAACCTTTGAGGGTGTTGACAGGATCAGGGTTATCCCATAGCTATCATGCAGATCAACAGCTGTCCAGGATAAGTTTGGAAAGAACGGCTTAACGCCTTAAACAAATTAAAAGGACTTGTCAAATTTTTAGTTGAAATTATCTGAGTGGCTTCTTTCAACTTTCTCATTTTCTCCTTTCAGATAATTTTAACTACTCTTCCGAAAAAACGGCCTCACCAAATGCGCCGGGATCGATTATCTTGAGCA
>JACQXH010000265.1 GCA_016208845.1 Nitrospirota bacterium
GGACCGAGGCAGGTTTGGCCGCTTCCTTTTGCGGACTCCTCTATATGCTTTGACCAGTCAACGGGAAGTTCAAGCAACCTTATGGTATGTCCTGTCGGCGCGGTGTCGAACACGATCACGTCATATTCGTCACCTTCCATGAAATCAATGAACCTGTCGAAGGACGCCATCTCCATTGTGCACGGCCCGCTCAGATTTTCATCCAGAGATGCAATCACGTCCTCCGGCATTATTTCTCTGAACGGCCCGATTATTCTCTCTTTATATTCCCTTGTAGCCTCGTCGGGGTCTATCTCCATTGCAAACAGTAGTGGCGTTGCATGCAACGCCACTACATCATTAATTGCACCAATATTTTCAATCGGTGTTATCTTGTGCCCTATCTCCTGCTAAACCACATCGGCAAGATTTGATGCCGGGTCGGTTGTGACAATCAATGTCTTCTTGCCCTCTAACGCATAATGAATCGCAGCGGCGCACGCCATTGTTGTCTTTCCCACTCCGCCTTTACCGGAAAAGAAAATGTATTGAGTCATTTATGTCCCCTTAACTGATTACTGTTAGAGGTTTCTTCTTCAATGGCTCTATTCCCAATGCAATGCACAATTCCTCATACAATGGATATTCCCCTGTCTTAAATACTTCTCCATTAATTATCGTAACAGGCAATGCCTTCTTTCCGTTCTTATGGAGCAGATCAGCGACCGTCTTGTATGCCATGAATTCCTTCGGTTGCTGTGCAAGGTTGAACCGTAAAACTTCAACACCCTGTTTCTTTAATGCCAGCGCCGCCTCATTCATCTTTACCAGAACAGGGTCAATACTAGGCCCGCACATACCCGATGAACAGCACATCGCGGGGTCATAAATTTCTATTTTCATGTTTTAATACCTCCTTTTTAAAGGCATGGGCGAACAGCTGCTCGCCCATGCTTCTTTCATAACACATCCACTTCTTTGACACTGCAATATTCCGCCGCATAATATTTCTTCCGAAAATACAATGAAACATTAACCAGTCCGATCAGAACGGGAACTTCAACCAAGGGGCCTATTACAGCGGTAAATGCGGCTCCAGAGTTGATGCCGAAAACAGCCACCGCTACTGCAATAGCAAGTTCAAAATTATTGCTGGCCGCAGTGAAGGAAAGAGACGCCGATTTCGGATAATCTGTCCCCATCTTTTTCGCCGTATAGAAGGAAACGAGGAACATTACGACAAAATAGATCAGCAGCGGTATGGCGATGCGGATTACGTCAAGCGGAAGTCTGACGATATAATTGCCCTTCAGTGAAAACATGACAACAATAGTAAAAAGCAGGGCAATTAAAGTGACAGGGCTTATTCTGGGTATAAATACCTCGTCATACCAGCTACGGCTCTTTAATTTGATAAGGCTGAAACGCGTGATTATCCCGGCAAGAAAAGGAACCCCCAGATAGACAAACACGCTTTCTGCGATCTGCCTTATAGTTACTTGCACTACGGCCCCTTTTAAACCGAGCCATGCAGGCAATACTGTTATGAAAATATATGCATAGACAGAGTAAAACAGCACCTGGAACACAGAGTTGAATGCAACAAGCCCGGCAGTGTATTCCGTGTCCCCGCATGCCAGTTCGCTCCAGACAATGACCATTGCGATGCAGCGCGCCAGTCCGATCATGATAAGGCCGACCATGTAATCGGGGTAGTTATGGAGAAAAACTATAGCCAGTATAAACATCAGGACAGGACCGATTACCCAGTTTTGGATCAGGGATAGTCCAAGCACTTTTTTGTTCTTGAATACTTTTCCAAGGTCTTCATACCGCACCTTGGCAAGTGGAGGATACATCATAAGGATAAGGCCTATAGCGATAGGAACGTTTGTCGTCCCCGACTGAAAAGAGTTTATGAACGACCCGATGCCCGGGTAGATATAACCGGAGACTACTCCGGCAGCCATAGCCAGAAAAATCCACAGGGTCAGGTAGCGGTGCAGAAAAGACAGTTTCTTCTTATCGCCGTGTTCAGGCATGATCACTTTATCTCCTTTTTCAGCATATCCAGGATCTTATCAGCAGCTATATGAGGCGATTCCTTTTCACTATCAATCACAACGTCAGGATTGTCCGGTTCTTCATAAGGGACATTTACTCCTGGTACCGGCCAGCCTTTTCCGCCTTTTTCATATATTTGCCTGGGGGCAGCATGAGTATCGACCCTTGTTTTTTCACGTTCCATGCACAGCCCTATCGGACACTTCAGATAGACCTCATGAAAATCAGGGATCAAATCCCGCGCAAGCTCCCTCCATGCCCTCTTGTTCCCTGTTGCATCAATAATTATCTTATGCCCGAGCTCATGCAGGGTCTTTGCTGTAAAGATAAGCGCCCTGTAAACATATTCCCGTTCAGCATCAGAATACGTCGGCTCAGGCGTAACTATCTTTCTCAGCTCGTCAAGCCTGAGGATGACTGCATCAGGGATTTTTTCTTTGACCGCCGATGTTACAGTGCTCTTTCCGCTTCCTGGCAGGCCTGTGATCCATATAGCCCATGACATGTCGTTGTCCCCTTAAATCATTTAACCACTGATAAATAAAATAACAAAACAAGTTTAGCCACGGATTTACACGGATTAACACAGATCTGCCTATCAGCATACAGACAAGGTTAAACACAGCGGAACAACGTACCTCGTTCATAGCCCCCTGTTACTAATCATCCTTTCACGAAGAACCAGGACTTAAGTACGATGTATGCAGCACAATTAATTCTGTAATCCGTGTCAATCTGTGTAAATCAGTGGTAAATTATTGTTTTATCTATTTTCTGATCACCAAATTCTTAATGCCGTTCTTTTCAAACTCTTCAGCATATTTATCTATGAAAGGCTGCTCTTTTTTCAGCAGCTCCTCAAAAGTAACTTTTTTCGACAAATCTTCTCCATATTTCTCAATAACGTCACGGGCAGAAAGCCGGTGTATCAGCTCATCCCAGAAATTTTCATCGTTATATTCATCAAGGTATTTTTCAACTTCATTGTCCTCTTCCAGCCTGGTTCCCGGACAATATTTTTTGGCTGTTTCGTCATGATCAACATAATCTTCAAGGCCGGCGTCTTTGGCATGGGAATAAATATGATTCGTCAGGTCGTTATATTTGCCGACGACATCATCAATCCGGATGGAATTGACCATCCAGTTACCAAGATAAACCAGTCTTAACAGATCCTTGAATTGCTCTTTTGTGAATTCTATATGCATAAGTTCCCTCCTCTTTAAAATATCAAAATATAACCACAGAGATCACAGAGAGAGTTTTGCAAGCAAATTAGTTAAATAAATCCTATTCCCACCACTCTGTGTGCTCATAGTTATTATGGTTGTCCCGCAATCTGCAATACGCATTCTTACAAAAAAACTTCTTATTTCTGCGGAAGCAGAAGTCCTCGCTGTAA
>JACQXH010000269.1 GCA_016208845.1 Nitrospirota bacterium
AGCAACAAGCACTCCTGTCTGACGCTTGGACATAGCGCCATGCCACATTTCAAAGCCGTTGAAGAGATTGTTTAAAAGCCCTGTGCCTTTTGTGTCTGTCAGGAACTGCGACCTGAACCCGATAAGCCCTCTTGACGGGATCCTGAACTCAAGCCTCACCCTGCCGAAGCCGTTGTTCTGCATCTTGAGCATCTTGCCCTTTCTCATGCCGACTTGCTGGGTGACGACGCCGACGAATTCTTCGGGTATATCTATGACAAGCAGTTCCATGGGTTCATGAAGCTTGCCGTTTATCTCCTTTGTTATTATCTCGGGCATGGCTACTGAAAGCTCGAAGCCTTCTCTCCTCATCATCTCGATAAGGATGGCGAGCTGCAATTCTCCGCGGCCCATTACCTTAAATGCATCCATATTGTCAAAATCCACCCTGATGGATACATTGTAGAGCAGTTCTTTCTCAAGTCTGTCTCTAAGGTTCCTTGAGGTGACGAACTTTCCGTCCCTTCCTGAAAAGGGAGATGTGTTGATGGAAAAGACCATTGAAATGGTGGGCTCATCCACCTTTATCCTCGGCAGAGGTTTTGGGTTATCTACGTCTGTGACCGTATCTCCTATGTTTATTCCTTCAATGCCTGCGAGCGCAACGATGTCTCCGGCAGATGATTCCTTTGTCTCTATCCGTCCAAGCCCCTTAAATGTGTAGATAGAGGTTATCTTTGTCTTGACTGTACCGCCGTCATTTTGCAGTATGGAGACCTGGTCGCCGACTTTGATCGTCCCTGAGAAGATCCTGCCGATGGCGAGTCTGCCCACATAATCGCTATAATCAATGTTGGTGACGAGCAATTGCAGTATCCCGTCACTTTTCCCCTGGGGAGCCGGGATCGTCTCAAGGATGAGGTCAAAAAGCGGTTTGAGATTTTCGGCGTGATCTTCCAACTTAAGGGCCGCTGTGCCCATTTTCGCATTTGTATAGACTATTGGAAATTCTAGCTGTTCTTCTGTTGCATCAAGATCGATGAAGAGATCGTATACTTCATTAAGCACCTCCTGTATCCTTGCGTCAGGCCTGTCGATCTTGTTTATTACCAAAATGGGGATGAGTTTGAGCTCGAGGGCTTTTTTAAGGACAAACCTTGTCTGGGGAAGCGGGCCTTCTGATGCGTCAACGAGCAGCAGCACTCCATCAACCATCTTGAGAGTTCTTTCAACTTCGCCGCCAAAGTCCGCGTGTCCGGGGGTGTCGACGATATTTATCTTTGCGCCGTTATATTCGACTGCCGTATTCTTGGCCATTATGGTAATGCCGCGTTCCTGTTCGAGATCAATGTTGTCCATGACCCTTTCCTGAACGCGTTCATTGGAGCGGAAGATGCCGGCCTGCCTAAGCATGCCGTCAACAAGGGTTGTCTTGCCGTGGTCCACATGGGCGATGATCGCAATATTTCTTAAATCTTCATTCTTCATATTTTCTCATTTCAAGAAACCACAGAGAGCACAGAGATAATTTTATTAACTCATAATTTCTTTAATTTCCGAAGAGTTCTCTGTGTCCTCATAAGCTAAGTCGCTTATGTAATATGCATCTTTGTTGCACAAAGGAGTGTACAGAGAAAAGCAATAAAAAATTCTTTCTTCTTTAATTATAATTGTCTTCCTCTGTGTCCCCTGCCTGCCGGCAGGCAGGTCTGTGGTTAATTGTATTGTTTGAATTAATGTTTTTTATTGGTAATCAATAATTACAGGAAGTGGGCTGTGAAACTTGAACTCTTTATATAATACTCGATTGACACATTAAATAGCTATAGGCGAGGTTTAGCCACGGATCTGCACGGATGGACGCGGAAACTGTAAGAAATTAAGAAAAATATTATTAAAAATCAAATATCAAATATTAATCCCGATGCTTCGGGATGCATTTTGATTTTAATACGTTGCCACAACTTCTCAACCTCCTAACTTCATGATTTCTGATTTATTAAACCTGTACCTGCCGATAGGCAGATCTGTGTTAATCCGTGTTAATCCGTGGCTAAATTCGTTCTTTTTTTTTCTGCCGGTAGGCAGGTTCATCTTCGGTTTTCTTAAAGAAAAAGCCATACCATTTATAGAGTATATCAGTTAAAACAACAACGGCCAGCGCTGCCATTACTGTCATGAGCGCGGCATCCAGTCTCAGATTGAACGCCTCTGAAGAAGAGACTGCCTTTGATGCCTTATCTAAAAACATAACAGTCAATTGATAGGATGCAGTAAGTGTAGTTGTGAACATAAAGACCATCGGGATGAATGTTGTCCATGCATATTTTGCCTTCCCTGATCTTATGATAAATGTTGTCCCCACGCTTAAGGCAATTGCTGAGAGCAGCTGGTTTGTCACTCCAAACATGGGCCAGATAGTAGATATATTTCCTGAGTGTATTAAATAACTCCATGCACAGACGACCATCAGGCTTGTTATTATGTTGCCCGGCAGCCAGCCTGTTTTTGAAAGAGGCTTATATGCATAGCCCCCGAGTTCCTGCAAGAGGAACCTTGCAACCCTTGTGCCTGTATCTACTGTGGTCAGGATGAATAATGCCTCAAACATCAGCGCAAAGTTGTACCAGTAAGGCATGAGTCCTTTCATGCCCGGGATACCGGAGAGTATTGATGCCATCCCGACTGCAAGCGACACAGCTCCGCCGGGTCTTCCGGCGACATCCGTGCCAACGGTCTGCGAAAGCTCTGTAATTTTGCTCACTGGAAAACCTAAAGATGCAAGCGCATCAAATGAGAGTTTGGTATTGATCGCGAAATAATCACCGGGGATCAATATTGTCGCGGCTATCAATGCCATGACCGATACAAAACCTTCAACAAGCATCGCGCCATAGCCGATGACAGGGATGTCCTTTTCACTCATGATCATCTTTGGCGTTGTGCCTGAGGAGATGAGCGAATGAAATCCTGAGATCGCGCCGCATGCAATCGTGATGAACATGAAAGGGAACAGTTTTCCGGGAATGATAGGCCCGCCGCCTCCTGCGAATCTTGTGACCGCCGGCATCTGAATTGTCGGTGCGATGAGAACGACACCAAGGGCAAGGAGAAGGATAGTGCCGATCTTCATGTATGTTGAGAGATAATCCCTCGGACAAAGGAGCATCCAGACAGGAAGCACTGATGCGATGAAACCATATAACGCAATTGAGAAGACGAGGCTGTTTTTTGAGAGATTAAAATACGGCTCAAGAAAGGAATTCGGTATGTAATGGCCTGTAAATACGGCAGTAAGAAGAAGGATGACACCTATAATGCTTACTTCCCGGACTTTGCCGGGCCTTATTCGATAGAGATACAGGCCCATGAAGAGCGCGATCGGTATAGTTAAAAAGATCGTGAAGGTCCCCCACGGGCTGTTTGCAAGCGCATTAACGACCGCAAGCCCGAGGCCGGCCAGAGCCACTATTATTATAAAAAGTATCGCAAATGCTGTTGCAATCCCGCCAACAGGGCCGATCTCTTCCTTTGCTATCTGCGCAAGCGAGCGGCCCTCTCTTCTCACCGATGCAAACAGTATGACCATATCATGAACAGCGCCGCCGAGCGCTGAACCGATCAATATCCAGAGAAAACCAGTGAGGTATCCGAATTGCGCCGCGAGCATAGGCCCGATCAACGGACCTGCGCCTGCTATTGCCGCAAAATGATGACCGAATAAAACCCATCTGTTTGTAGGGTGGTAGTCAATGCTGTCAGCGAGCCTTTTTGCAGGGGTAATGCGGGTTTCATCAATTACAAGAACTTTAGCTGCAAGGAAAGAGGCATAAAACCTGTAGGAGATTGCGTAGAAACATCCTGCTGCGACAATTAGCCAGAGGGCATTGATCTTTTCAGAGGGATTGACTGCTCCGGCTACTATCGAGATCGAGATCGCGGCAACGAGCGATATGGCTATCCAGAGGGTTTTCCTGAACATGAAACTATTTTAGCTCAATTTATAATTTCAAATCTAATAATATATTCGCAACTCATCCGCTTGACTTATTTAATACACTATGATACAGTCTGTATTAATTATGAAGACTCAACTCAATCAAAAACAAGCGGACGCTGTTCGCTATGTACGAAATTGGCTTATGCATACGGGCAAAACCCCATCTGTGCGTGAACTTATGACGGCGCTTGGATATAAATCCCCCAGATCGGCAGCTTTAATTATTGAACAATTAATCCAGAAAGGCATTTTAAAAAAACGTTCAAATGGAGAGTTGCAGTTAATTAAAGATATTGAAGCAGATTCAGTCCATGCCCGTACAGTAGATATTCCTTTAGTTGGCATGGTAGCCTGCGGAGCGCCTATTTTGGCTCAGGAAAATATTGAGGGATACATTCCTGTATCTGTTTCCCTTGCAAAACCCGGGTTTAAATATTTCCTGCTCAGGGCTAAGGGCGATTCTATGAACAAAGCCGGAATAAATGATGGAGATTTAATACTTGTTCGCCGGCAGTCAGCAGCACAAAATGGCAATATAGTTGTAGCGCTGATTGATGATGAAGCAACTGTGAAAGAGTTTCAGCATAGTAAAAATTGTATTGTTTTAATGCCAAGGTCTAATAATAAAAATCATAAGCCGATTATCCTGACTGAAAATTTTCGGGTCCAGGGCGTGGCTGTAACAACAATTCCAAAATTGGAGGTTTGAAAATGGCTAAGAATATTTGTCCTTAAATTTTATCATAGCATTCAAAAAAGCAAGCTAAATGTGCTGGTAGATATAGCCATAATAATTGCTGGCGATTGAGCCTCCTTTATGCTAAGCTGTGTTAAAAAGTTCGTGGAGGAGGGGCCATGAAGAAAAAAACGACTTTTGTCCTCGATGAGGGGATAATAGAGCAAGCAAAAGAAATTGTTGAAAAAGGAACATTTAAATCTATGAATGCATTTGTAGAGAGTGCAATCAGGGACGAGCTGATTAGTATTAACAAAGAGCGCATAAAGGAAGCTATCAAGGATGCAGCCAAAGATCCCCTTTTTCTCGCGGATATTAGAGAGATAGAGAAAGATTTTGAACATGTTGATTTTGAAGAAGCGGAAAAATGAATTATAAATGGGGAATATTTATCGCAGACCTCAATCCTGTTCAGGGCTCAGAACAGAAAGGGACCAGGCACGTAATAGTTGTCAGCGATGAAGATTTTAACAGACTTATGCCTGTAGTAACTATTTTGCCTATAACCTCATTAAAGAAAGGCCGACGGGTTTATCCCAATGAAGTATTACTAAAACAAGGGCTCGGAGGGCTTGCTCAGGACTCAATTATACTTGCACATCAAATAAGAACAGTCGCAAAAAATAGACTGAGAGATTCAATCGGATTTATTAATAATCACAGCACACATGACGAAATAAACGATGCACTTAGGGTGCATTTAAATTTTTGAGTATGGAGACAATGGATTAAGATAAGTTACTTCAGAATGCAGAGATGATTTATAAAGAAATCGCTGAGAAAGATAAAACGCTTTGTAAGGATTTCCTGAGTATCAGTCTTGAGACAATAAGAAACCCGTGCAATTTGTCATTCCCGCCCAGAACGGGTAACTCCGGCAGGAATCCAGAGAAAAATATTAACCAGATGTTAGTGAATCAAAAAAATTATTTTTAACCATAATTTAATATGAATAAATCAAATTCAATAGTTTTATTTAATCAAAAGCAAGTTCGTCGTTTTTACGATGAAAAAAAAGAACTTTGGTACTTCTCTATTATTGATGTTATCGAAATTTTGACTGACACTAGTATCCCAAGGCGGTATTGGAGCGATTTGAAAAGTAAGCTGAAAAACGAAGGTAGTGAAGTGTACGAAAAAATCGTACAGTTGAAAATGACTGCTCCTGACGGAAAGCAAAGAGAAACAGACTCTTTTTCCACAGAAGACCTGCTTCGTGTAATCTAATCAATTCCTTCTCCAAAAGCAGAACCTTTTAAATTATGGCTTGCAAAAGTCGGCTATGAACGAATAGAAGAAACAGAAGATCCGGAACTTGCCTTTGATAGGGCAATGAAAACATATTTGCAAAAAGGTTATTCAAAAGAGTGGATAAATCAACGAATAAAAAGTATTGAGGTACGCAAAGAATTAACCGATGAGTGGCAAGAGCGGGAAATGAAAGAGGGGCTAGAATATGAGATATTAACCGACGAGATTACGAGAGCATGGGCAGATAGAATATAAAAATTTTAAGGGGCTAAAAAAAGAAAATTTGAGAGATAATATGACCAATCTCGAATTGGTCCTAAATATGCTTGCAGAAGCTTCAACAACAGAAATATCTAAAAAGAAAAAACCAAAAGGGTTAGAACATAACAAACAAGTGGCCAGAGCGGGAGGGATTGCCGCAAGAAAGGCAAGGCTTGAAATAGAAAAACAAACGGGCGAAAGCGTAATTGTCTCTAAAAACGCAAAGAGTTTAATGAAAAAAGAAAAGAAATCATTACTCAGTAAAAACTATAAATAGCAATGGCAATACAAATTTAATTATCCAGTCGGGAATATAGCGCATAAGGAGCCGTTTAAAGGGGTGAGTAAGGAGAAGTGATAGCTGGGAGGTAAGGATTGAATGAGATAAAGTTCTTTTTCACGCTTTCAGAAGATGCAAAGATCGTCTCAGAGTAACAGCAATCAAAGAGAAAGCAAAAATGTTGAAATTTGTTGTGCAATACGAAGCCAGGTTTCATAATAAATAATTCCCGATAGTGAGATATGATACATCTCACGGGTTTGCGCACAAGGATATAATTCATTATTCTGGATTAAAAGAAAAGCAGCCTCTATATTTTCCAACGCTTAACGCTGCCTTTACATTCGCCATGCAAGACCTTAAAATATCATGGAGATGGTATAGGGCAGCCTATGAAAAGGAGTTAAAAAATGAAAAAGGAAACGGCAGTTAGAAAAAATCTTGATCTTCTCGATACATTTATGAAATATGCTTTTGACTACCCTGACATTCTCGACAAAATTCCGCCTGATGCTGAGCTTGTAATCTTCCCGAAGGACGATCCGGCGCTTTTAAAGGAGAACCGAAAATTAGCAGAATCTATGACAAAAGCAGGGGAAAAAGTCGTTATTGTGGAACTCAAAAAACCCCGCATTGCCAAACCTCATCTTGCAGTTGTCAACGCCTAAATCTGCGATATTTATATCGTAAAAAAACTATCGCAAGAAAGAAATATCCTGGCATTAATGCTTTTTTATAGCTCTGTAGGCATTCTCAAGATTATTCTGCGCGCCGGCAAAATCAGGCTTAAGCTGCAAGGCGATCCGGTATTGAATCATCGCCTTGTCAATGAGCCCTTTAGAAAAGTAGGCATTGCCGAGATTATTATGTATCTCAGGAATGTATGGCTTGAGCCTCACAGCTATCTCATAATGCCCAATCGCGCTGTCAATATATCCCCTGGAGAAATAGGCGTTGCCGAGATTGAAATGCGCTTCAAGGGAATATGGTTTTAATTTCAGGGCGGCCTTATATTGTTCTATTGCCTCATCTGCAAGTCCTCTTGAAAGGAAGATATTGCCGATATTGTTGTATGCCTCTACAAGGTTTGGATTGAGCGTTAATGATGTATTATAATGTTCCATCGCCTCATTGTCTAAACCTTTCGAGTGATAAGCCTGGCCGAGATTAATATGCGCCCTTTCTTTGGCAGGGCTCTTTTGAGCGACGTCTGTCCAAAGGGTATAATCATCCTTCCAGACATTATTCCTCGCATATGTTGTTGCTGACAATATAATAATGATAACCGGAAGCGCGATCAGTACCGCTTTCCCTGTGTTTTTTCTTTTTTCTATTGCCATGAACATAAGACCGCTCAAGGCCATGAAGATCCCTATGGAAGGAAGGTACACCCTGTGCTCGAAGAT
>JACQXH010000065.1:0-1805 GCA_016208845.1 Nitrospirota bacterium
AGTAATGCCCATTAATATCGGCATTACATAATAAGGGTCTTTCAGGGAAAGGTCATGTATCCATAAAATAAACGGCGCACCCTGAAGCTCGATAGACACCAATAAAATTTTATATAGCGCAAAAAAAACAGGGAGCTGTATAAGCATCGGCAAACACCCTCCCACAGGGTTGACCTTATGCTTTTTATAGAGCTCCATTATCTCCTTCTGCATTCTCTGCGGGTCTTTCTTGAACTGCTCTTTTATTGCAGCCATATGCGGCTGTATATCCTGCATCTTTTTCATTGACTTCTGGCTTTTGTTCAGGAGCGGTATAAAAGGTATCCTTACAAGTATTGTAAGCACAACAATCGCCCAGCCATAATTTCCCAGGACCTGATATAAGTATTTTAAAAGCCAGAACAGGGGCCTCGCTATTATTGAAAAGAAGCCGAAATCAATAATGTGTTCCAGGCCAATACCGAGTTCTTCAAGTATTTCCATTCTTTTGGGTCCAGCATATAACAAGAAATCCGCTTTTCCGGCAGTCACCTTGTACGCGATCTCAACGCCCTGCTTCTGCCCATCGCCTTGTGATGTCCACTTCCAGATGCGTGCATCATTCTGTACGTTGACCGGTGAAAGGGCTGCTGCAAAATAATTATCTTCCTGGGCGATCCAGCGGACATTGCCCTGATAAGTCAGTTCATTTCGGGATTCCTTCCCCAAGAACCTTTGTATAAAATTTATTGACTCCACATTGTCTTTATCTATATCGATCTTTTCGCTGTCCCTCAGGAGGACCGGCCCGACATGAACCCATTCTCCTTTTTCATTATAAATGCCGAACTTTGAGCCAAGGGCCACATAATAAGATGGGACCCCCTTTACATCTGTAGTTACATCGACCTTGTAACTGTCATAATAGAATGTAAAATCTTTCCTTATAGACACTCCCGAGGGATCTGCATATAAAAATGACAGGGCATATTTGCGGTTGTTGCCGTCCAATACCACTGAATCATTTTGAGGTTCAGCGGTATAATTGACCTTTGCCGGTAAGTCTTTCAGCTGTCCTTCGAACATAACAAATACAGGCGGGATTGGGGTATCAGGAGGCAAGAGCGAAATGGGTTCTTTGCTCTGGTCAGAATGTTGTTTCAGTGCCCATTTTTTTATCGTCCCGCCTTTTGTGGTAAAGACTGCCGAATACAGTTCTGTCTCTATCTTTATTTCTTTTTTTCCATTATCTCCTTTGCTTAATATCCCCAAGCTCGGGCACAGGATCATAGCCTCCTGGATGAAAAGGGTGACATTTTATAAATCTATTGAGAAAAAACCTCAGGCCTTTCAGAAGGCCGTACTTTTCGATGGCTTTCATGCAGTAGTCTGAACATGATGGATAGAACCTGCATGACTGCGGCATGAATGGTGAAAGAAATAATTTATAGGCCTTAATAATACAAATTGCCAACGCTCTCAATTACAAGCCCCCGATCTGTACTGAACGACCAGACCTTAAACAGTAGAATAAACCAGTAAACATAATTAGAAAAAGATGCAAAAAATTATTGAATCGGCTTACGGTTGAACTTCAGGCAGTATGTTTATTGTTATACGGATAATTTTTTGCGGCCTTTGGCACGCCTTCTTTTTACGACCCTGCGTCCGCCCTTTGTGCTCATCCTCTCAAGAAAACCATGGGTTCTCTTGCGTTTCATGGTATGAGGGTGATAAGTTGTATAAGTCATTGCTTCTCCTCTTTGGTCTGAATTATTAAATTGGTTTTAGAGCAAAGAACTATTTTACTTATTTCACCGTGTAAA
>JACQXH010000065.1:1837-3938 GCA_016208845.1 Nitrospirota bacterium
GGCCTCATTCCATGTTTTATAAAACGATCTTGCCACTGTTTAGCAGCAACCTTCCTGTACCGTCTTTGCTGATCAGGGTCACGGTCGGCTTAAAAAAAATAAAGTCCTGATGGAACGGCGTTCTTACCTTTCCCCCAAAAGTGCTATTATCGCCAAGGGCGATATGTATTGTGCCCATTATCTTTTCCGATTCAAGTATATTATCAGGTCTTGTTGCCTTGTTGTTCGTCCCTATGCCGAGCTCAGCGATATTTTTATTCCCCGGCCTTTCAGAAAGTTTGGTTTTTAAATGGTTAACGTATTGTTCGTGTCCCTGAATTTTCCTTACCCTGCCGTTTTCAATGTAAAGCGTAACAGGATTTTTCAGCTTTCTGGTCGGAGCCCATTCAAGAACAAGCTTGCCGTTTGCCGTTCCTTCAAGCGGGGCAAGGAAGACCTCTCCTGCCGGCAGGTTGCTGAAAGAGCCCTTGCGGGTAATTATTCCTGTATCTGCCTTTGCGCTTCGTCCCTTCTTGGAAAGATAGAGAAACGTTCCGTTAGGTGTCTTAATATCTATGCTTTCATATTTGTTTATTTCCCGTGCCAGTTTTTTTGTTCTCTTTTCCATTTTCTTGTAGTCAGCCCGCATGGCCGTCTTGAACATGGACATGTCAAATATGGGCATGCTTGCATAACGGGTTCCACAGAGATTTGTAAGCAGGTCCCTGAATTTAGTATGGCTTGTTGAATAGTAGGACAATGCGATTACTGCATTTACAGTTTCTTTTTTGTTTTTTTTAACGATCTCTTCTATTTTTTTTGTCTGTTTTTCATTGGTTCTTTTATTCAATAAAGGACTGAAAAGTTTTCCTGTTTTCAGGGTATTAACGATTGTCTTTCCAAAGGCCTGTGTCCATAAAGGCTCTGGCGGTTCTGCCCCGTGACTTCCCGTAGATTTGAATTCCAGATAATTTATTTTTGATGTATATTTTTTTCCTTCACCTGCAATAAATTCAGTTATTTGCTGTAATTCTTTATTGAGGTCATCTGTGAAGATAAGAACTTTTTCGTTCTTTTTTACAGCGAGGTTAACCTTATAAATATTTGATACTGTCTGTCTGATGTTCTTTTTCAAGTGTTTATTTGAAGGTTTGTTTTTTATAGTTTTTTAGATGTTACAAGATGTTTAAATAAATTTCAATTTATTTTTTTGTTTATAACTTTTCTTCTATTTATTAATTAGTATCTTTTTAAAACAGCAGTAATAAAAATAAAGGACGTTGAAAGTGTGTATTAACGAACAAAGAGCTTAAAAACAAACAAAAAGAATTAGTGCAAACTTCGTGAAATAAAAGCTTCTTATTCTTGACAAATAGTAAATAACAATGATACAGTTTTAGTCGTTGAAGTTAGAATCATAATTAAAATTAAATCACACCTTTAAAATTAAATCTTTTATATGAACAAATTCAACATTATGGGTGAAAATCATGCTTAAAAAATATTTATTGGCTCCTGGTCCGACCCCTATTCCTCCGGAGGTGCTTCTTGCGATGTCCATGCCTATTATCCACCACCGGTCAACAGACTTTATCCCGGTCTTGGAATCGGCCAAAAAAGGGCTCCAGTGGCTGTATCAGACCAAAAACGATGTGCTGATTTTAAGCTCAACAGGCACAGGGGGCATGGTAGGAAGTGTTAATAACTTTTTTAGTCCAAACGACAAGGTTCTGGTAGTAAATGGAGGAAATTTTGGCGAGCGCTGGACTAAAATATGTAAGGCATACGGACTGGACGTTCAGGAAATAGCGGTTGAGTGGGGATACGCAGTGAAACCGGACCAGGTTGAAGAGGCGCTTAAGAAGTCTCCTGACATAAAAGGTGTCTTTGTTCAGGCATCAGAAACATCTACAGGCGTATATCATGACATAAAGGCATTAAGCGAAATAGTCAGGAAAAAAGAAGGCACTATATTTGTAGTTGACGCAATATCTGCCATTGCGGCACATGACCTGAGGACCGATGACTGGGGTATAGACATAATGATAGGAGGCTCACAAAAAGGCGTTATGCTTCCGCCGGGCCTTGCATTTATAAGTATCAGCGAAAAAGCGTGGAAGAT
>JACQXH010000065.1:3991-7464 GCA_016208845.1 Nitrospirota bacterium
ATGTCAGAGAAGGCAAAATTACCAAGATTCTATTTTAATTTCAAAAAGGAACGCGAAGCTCTTTCAAAAAACCAGACAAACTTCACGTCAGCGGTTACCCTTATAATAGGCCTGAATGAAAGCATCAAACTTCTCCAGAAAGAGGGCCTTGAGAATGTCTTTAAAAGGCATGAAAATCTTGCCAATATAACGAGACAGGCAGTCAAGGCGATCGGCCTCGAACTTTTTTCAAGGGAGTCACCGTCTAATGCAGTCACAGCCATACTTGCGCCCGAAGGACTTGACGGCCAGGGGATATATAAAATGCTCAAAGACAAATATGGAATAACAGCAGCGGGCGGACAGGGCAGGGCAAAAGGGAAGATCTTCCGCATTGCTCACCTTGGTTATTCAGATATTTTTGACATAATAACAGCAATTGCAGGAATTGAAATGGTCCTGGCTCAAATGGGCTACCCGGTAAAGCTCGGCAGGGGTATTGCAGCAGCGCAGAAAATAATAACAGCGACATAAGTTTAATATTGTTAAGAACCCTGCTTGATGAGTGAAGGGCGTAAAAATATAAATATATCAGAGCTGTCATTCTCCAGTTTGACCGGAGAAACCAGTTCTTTTCTCTGGATTGCCCGATCTCGAAACGAGTCTTCGTGTAGAGTCGCTCCGACAAGTCGGGCAATGACATTAAATTAAGAATAAATTCATTAAAAGGATATCTTTGTGAAAGTACTTGTAAGCGACAGCATATCTGCAAATGGTGTGGATATTCTCAAAAAAGCGGGGCTTGAGGTGGATGTAAAGACAGGGCTTCCGCCGGATGAACTTAAAAAGATCATCGGTGAATATGACGGCCTGATCGTAAGGAGCGCAACAAAGGCGACCGCTGAGATAATCGGGGCGGCGAGGAACTTGAAGGTTATAGGCAGGGCCGGTTCAGGCCTCGATAACGTTGATAAGGCAGCTGCCACAAAAAGCGGCATAGTTGTTATGAACACACCCGGAGGCAATACAGTAACAACCGCTGAGCATACAATGGCGCTTTTGCTTTCAATGGCGCGCCAGATACCTCAGGCAACTGCTTCGATGAAAGCGGGCAAGTGGGAAAAGAAAAAATTCATGGGCGTGGAGATGTACAACAAGGCCCTGGGGATCATTGGTTTGGGCAACATCGGCTCACATGTCGCAAAGATGGCCATAGGCATGGGCATGAACGTGATAACCTACGACCCGTATCTGAGCGAAGAAAAGGCCAGGAGCCTTGGAGTAAAAGTAGTGGACCTTGACGAAGTTATCACAAGGTCAGATTTCATAACCCTTCACATACCCATGACAGGCGAAACAAAAAACCTGATAAATGCGGAAAGAATTTCCAGAATGAAAAATGGAGTTAGAATAGTAAACGCCTCGCGCGGCAGTATTGTCGACGAAAAAGCCCTGCATGATGCATTGAAATCCGGGAAGGTTGCTGCAGCGGCATTGGATGTTTTTGAAAAAGAACCGCCGGAGGGGAGTCCGCTCATAGGGCTGGAGAATTTCATCTGCACTCCTCATCTCGGAGCTTCAACTGAGGACGCGCAGGAGAATGTGGCCGTTGCCATTTCTGAACAGATCGTTGATTACCTTGTGCACGGAACTATTAGAAACGCGGTTAATTTCCCTTCGCTTTCCGCAGACGCGCTCACGCTTATTCAGCCTTACATCAATCTTGCGGAGAGGATGGGAACATTCCTGGCGCAGAACTTTGACCGGGGACTGGAGCAGATCGTAATTGAATACAGGGGCGAGGTTGCGAAGCTCAACTATACGACAATAACCATAGCGGTCTTAAAAGGAATTCTTTCACCGATACTTTTAGAGACAGTGAATTTCGTGAATGCACCGGTGATAGCGAAAGAGCGGGGAATAGAAGTAAAAGAGATAACAACGGGCGAGGCCGGGGATTATCACAGCATGCTGGTCATCAGGGTAAAATCCGGGGCGCATGAGAGTTCAGTTGCCGGGATCCTTCATGGTAAAACATATCCGCGCATCACTGCAGTCGATAATTTTGCGGTAGAAATTGTGCCTGAAGGAGAGATGCTGGTCATGGAAAATAACGACAAACCGGGGGTGATCGGCGGCATCTGCACGGTTCTCGGAAAGAATAATATCAATATCGCACGGATGCAGTTCGGCAGGGAGTCTCAGGGTGGCAGGTCCATATCAGTTGTAAGTGTTGACGCGCCTGTTTCAAGGGAGATGCTTGCTGAATTAAAAAAACTTCCGAATATCCTGTCTGTCAAGCAGATACATCTGCCTGCATAATATCAAAATGCAAATTGTAAAATGCAAAATTAAGGAATTAAAGTTTTTTTGTGCAAAAAAATGTGTTTTAACAATGTGCGACATACGAGTAGCGGAGAGAGTTATTTAATGGCAAACATAGTTGTAGTCGGCGCGCAGTGGGGCGATGAAGGGAAAGGCGAGATAGTTGATCTTCTTACCGAAGGCGCCGATGTTGTAGCGCGTTATCAGGGCGGTCACAATGCCGGGCATACGGTAGTAATAAAAAACAAAAAATTTATTCTGCATCTTATTCCTTCAGGGATCTTGCACAAAGGCAAGACCTGCATCGTTGGGAACGGCGTAGTAATAGACCCCAAGGCGCTCATCGATGAGATCAAAGGCCTTAAGCGCAGAGGGATAACAGTGGGCAATAATCTTTTTATCAGCGAAAACGCCCATGTCATTATGCCTTATCATATAGCCATTGACAACATATGCGAGCATGCAAAAGGGGCCACAAAGATAGGCACTACAGGCAGAGGCATAGGCCCTGCATATGTAGATAAAATGTCAAGAAGCGGGATCAGGATGATAGACCTGACCGATGGGAAGACGCTTAAGGATAAAATAGAGAAAAATCTTGCGGACGTCAATTATCTCCTTGAGAGAAAATACAAGGTAAAAAAGATCAGCCCGGGAAAACTTTACTCCGATTATATGCGGTACGCTGATGATCTCTCACGGTTCATCACAAATACCGTGGTGCTCACAAATGATCTCATTGACAAAGGCAGGAAGGTCCTTTTTGAAGGAGCGCAGGGAACACTGCTTGATGTGGATCACGGCACATATCCGTATGTTACGTCTTCAAGCCCGTCTGCCGGCGGAGCATGTACCGGGCTTGGTATAGCGCCATCAAAAATTAACGGGGTCCTGGGAGTGGTCAAGGCTTATACGACACGCGTTGGCGGCGGCCCCTTTCCAACAGAACTAGATAATAAGCTGGGTGAATTTCTGCGGCTCAAGGGGGGCGAATACGGAGCCACGACCGGCAGGCCGAGAAGATGCGGCTGGCTCGATGCGGTCGGCCTGAAGCACGCGATAAGGATAAATGGATTTACCGGCATAGCCCTGACCAAACTCGATGTGCTTGATGAAGTCGATAAAATAAAGGTGTGCGTGGCATATAATTACGAAGACCCTTCCGGGCA
>JACQXH010000268.1 GCA_016208845.1 Nitrospirota bacterium
AGGGCTCAAATAGTAGCTCATGAAGTGGAATTAAGCGTCATGAAGACCTATTCCACGTCCAATAACCCTGATCTTCAGAGGGTAGAGGAAACCGTAAAAGGATTAAAGGCAGAACTTGCAAAGCTCGAGCGAAAAAGCGGGAACAACCCTGATACGCTTATGCCTACCGGCAGAATGCCAGCCGTCGGCGTTGACTATGCGAGAAAACTTAGGGACCTTAAATTCAATGAAACGCTTTTTGAGATCATGACCAAACAATACGAGATGGCAAGGATAGCAGAAGCAAAGAACCCGGCGCTGATACAGGTGATAGATAAGGCCGTCCCGACCAGGGAAAGGGCAGGGCCCCAGAGGACAAAGAAGGTCTTGGTTGCAACAGTTATAAGCTTTTTCTTTTCCGTTGTACTGGCGTTCTTCATGGAATTTATGGAGAAGCAGAAGTCCATGAGCCCTGAAAACAGGCAGAGGATAGAGACGCTGAAGAGGTATATGTCATTTAAGAGAAAAAAGATAATTTAAAACCTGCAAAGAATTTATAGCATTTCTATTGTGATTCTCATATAGCGCTACTAAATGCAAGGTTGATTGCATTTAGTTAAAGCCGCGTATTCCGGTGAACAAAGTAAATGTTTTCTTATCTTAAGGATGCACCGGACGGTTATTTGTAATTTGAACGTTAAACTTGCAAATTACAAATAATGCATATAAAATATTGTATGATTGATCGTGCAATCGAACCGGTTTTGAAAGCTCTATCAAGACAATATCCCGTCATAACCATAACCGGCCCCCGTCAGAGCGGAAAAACAACGCTATGCAGAAAAGTTTTTCCAAAAAAAGCATATATCAATCTTGAGGCCATCGACACGAGGAAATTTGCTACGGAGGACCCGCGAGGATTTTTATCCAGATATCCGGATGGAGCGATACTTGATGAAATCCAGAGAGCTCCGGAACTTGTATCATACATTCAGGTACTTGTTGATGAACAGAAAAAGACGGGGCAGTTCATCCTGACAGGAAGTCAGCAATTTGAAGTCATCATGAACATAACGCAATCACTTGCCGGAAGGACGGCCCTGCTGAAGCTTCTTCCTTTTTGCATCGAGGAGATCAGAGGCATAAGTGAAATCCCTTCAATTGATAATCTGCTTCTTAAGGGGTTTTATCCCAGAATATATGATATGAAGTTAAACCCCACTCAGGCGCTCGGGGATTATCTTGAAACATATGTTGAACGTGACTTGCGTCAGATCATCAATATCCGCGATCTTGGTCTGTTTCAGAAATTTCTTAAACTTTGCGCGGGAAGAATCGGGCAGATACTGAACATGCATAACCTTGCCAACGAGGTCGGCGTATCTCACACAACAGTGAGAAGCTGGATCACAATACTTGAAGCAAGTTATATCATTTTTCTTTTGCGCCCTTACTTCAGGAATATCTCAAAACGGCTTGTTAAATCGCCCAAGCTCTATTTCCATGATGTAGGACTTGCGAGCTATCTTCTCAGAATTGAGAATACGAAACAGATGAGCAGGGACCCGTTAAGAGGAAATCTCTTTGAAAATATGGCGGTTGTTGAAGCCCTCAAATACAGGGCCAACAGCGGCAGGCGCAGCAATCTCAGTTTTTACCGCGACAGCACCGGCAATGAAATTGATATGATTTATGAGACCGGGCCTGACGTGTTTCCGGTCGAGATCAAGGCAGGGGCGACCATAACGAATGACTATTTCAAGGGACTAAAAAATTTTGCTAAAGTTCATCCTCATTTGCCATGGGGGGGAGGGCTTATTTATGGCGGAGCTGAGGTGCAGATAAGGAGCGGCTATAAAATTTATCCCTCAACAAAGGTTTATGAAATGCTGAAATCTGTAGAAAACGGGGGATAGTGGTATATTTCGGGAAAGAGGATTTTAAACTAAGCCGTCAGATCGGAGTGAGATCGGCGGAAACACTGCTGGCGCGGTTATGAAGAATTGTGGGGGGAACGGCCTCTAAGGCAGGAGGCTGTGAGCAGTGAGGAAAAAACATTTTTCAACCAATTAAACCCGACATAATTTCAAGAATTTTATGCGGTGTCTTCATTTGTAATCTCCGGATAATGCGCAAGTATTTTTTCCCAAAATTCCCCCTCTGCTATGTGCTCAAGTATCACAGTAACAGGAATTCTCGACCCCTTTATTTCAGGCTTCCCGTTGCATACTTTTGGATCAAGCTCAATTCTTTCAAATGGGATCATTTTTTAACCTCAAATATTATTTATAATATAGCATAAAAGTCTTATTTTCCCGCTATTTTATCAGTTGTATTTGTTAGCCAATCACAAACAGTTTATTATAAACCAACAGGGAGGCGTTTAAGAAAGGAGACTTTAAGGGGATTTCGTCTGGTTGTAAGGAGCAGAGGTGATTTTAAATTATAATCGACAAGAAAATAAGATTATTTGCTATAATTTAATGCAGATACCGTAATGCAGAGGGCCTTTTATATGGCAGACAAGATATCAGCAAAGCATATTAAAGAATTACTTATTCCTGTTTTTAATAAATATAAGAGCCATGTCATGTTTGCTTATCTATTTGGCTCTGCGGCTAAAGACGGTCAAACCCCTTTAAGCGATATAGACATAGCTGTTTTTCTTTCTAACGATCGGAAGAAATCATTTTTTGATGCAAAACTCTCCCTGCATGCTGATTTTTGCAGAATTATAAAGAGAAATGACATTGATGTGGTTGTTCTTAATACAGCAACGAATATAATGCTTCTTGAGCAGATTGTTAATAATGGAATTGTTCTGTTTGATACTGTTAGAGATTTAAGGAAAGAGTTTGAGCAGAAAGTCCTGCATCGTTCGATTGATTTTAAAGAACAGCGTATGTCTCTTATGAATGCCTGATGGAAAGAATTAATCAAAAGATAGGAAGGATCAGGGAATATCTCTCCCTGATAAAATCAATTAAAGACGACTGCCTTTCCCGCTTTATCTCCGACCCTATTTATCGTGGTGCATTACTGCATTATTTGTATTTATTGGCAGATAGCTGTATTTCACTTGCCGAGTTAGTAATTAAACATAAAGATTTGAGAATCCCGCAATCATATCATGAAGCAATAGATATACTGGGTGAGAATAGCGTCCTGGAACCCGCATTTGCACATAAGTTTGCAAAAATTGCAGGTTTCAGAAATTTTCTTGCACATGATTATGAAAAAGTGGAGGCAGAATTTATTTGCAACGAGATTATGTCGATGCTTGATGATGTCCGTCTGTTTACAAAACAAATAGAAGAGTCGTTATAAAATAAAACTGTTATTTTTTTAAAAACTGTGGAATCTTGGAGATATTTTTTAACAAAACATCTCCAAACCCGAAGTCCTTCGCCTTTCCAGCCATATCTTATATTTCGGGAAAGAGGATTTTAAACTAAGCCGTCAGATCGGAGTGAGATCGGCGGGAACCCTGCTGGCGCTGTAATGAGGATTTTCAGTGGAAGATTGGACTTGAAGGCAGAAGTCGATAAGCCATAGAAACAGGGAAAGGATGGAGACGATGAAGAAGTATTTGTCTTTTAAGAAGAAATAGATAATTTAACCCTGCTCAACTTTTCAGCATATCTTTTGCTAACTCCTTAAGGCTTAGAAATTTTACGCGCACATTATCATATGACCTTGAAAATGATTTTGTTATATCCGATGCGACAACATAATTATTTCCTTTTGGATATTGCCGTCTGAATGCCTTCATATTTACGGCGTTAAATTCGAGTGATTTCCATTTGCATTCTATAGCCGCAGGTTCGGACTGTCTCTTTGCTGCAATAAAATCTACTTCATGCCCCAGTTTGTC